>NZ_JBEOXS010000025.1:82848-113005 GCF_040296705.1 Streptomyces sp. NPDC002055 | reverse complement strand
GTTGTCCTCCATGTCGTCCACCAGGAGGATGCTCGCCCGGTCGTCGGCGGGGGCGCTGCTCATCATCGGGTCCTCGGGGGATCGGGCGGGGCCGGACGCATCGCGGGTCCGCCTGCCCGCGCCGCGGCCCCGTGGCCGGTGGGCGGGCGCGCCGACCTCACCGCACGGGCGCGACGCGGAGGCCCGCTGCCCCGGTTGTCCGGGACCGGACGGGAGAGCATGCTGAGGCTAGGGCCTCTCGTTCGGACGGGACCGGGCTCACGGGGCCCGGCGATCGGCCCGGGGCACGCAGCCACCCGGTTCCTCGGCGTGAGGCAGGGGCGGTATGACCGACGACGCCCGTCTCGGCGGGGCGATACCGGACAGCGGAAGCCCCCCGCCGTGGGCCACGATCCTCATCGACGACAGCGGCGTGGTCACCGGCTGGAGCCCGCAGGCCGAGCGGCTGCTCGGACGTCCGGTGGCGGAGGCGGTCGGAGGACCGGCGGCCGAGTTGTTCCTCCCCGGCACCGGTCCGCCCGTCTGGACGCTGCCCGACGGGACGGACGAGTGGGCGGGCGGGATCACCGTGCGCCACCGCGACGGCCGGCCGCTCCACCTCGCCGCCTTCGCCCACCGGCTCCGGGAGAGCGGCACCCGCGCCCAGTGGCTGCTGATCACCGGCTTCCCCGGGGAATCCCCCCTGCTGGGCGAGGAACGCTCCCTCCTGGACTGGCTCTTCACCCGCTCACCGGTGGCGCTCACCGTCTACGACACCGACCTCCGCTGCATACGGCAGAACGCCGCGATGACCCGGCTGATCGGCATACCCGAGGAGGAGCGCCGGGGAAAGCGACTCTCGGAGATCCTGTCCGGATCCGACGCCGAGGTGTGGGAACGGCGCATGCGTCAGGTGCTCGAGACCGGCGAGGCCGCGCACGCCGGGGAGATCCACGGCCGGGTGACCGCCGACCCCGACCACGAACACACCTTCTCGGCCACCGCCTCCCCGCTGGAGGACCGGTACGGCCGCATGCTCGGCGTCTGCACCACCGTCACCGACATCACCGAACAGAGCCGCAGCCGCGAGCGGCTGGCCCTGCTCAACGAGGCCAGCGACCGGATCGGCAGCACCCTGGACCTGACCCGCACCGCCCAGGAACTCGCCGACACCGCCATCCCCCGGCTCGCCGACTGGGTCCACGTCGACCTGCTGGAAACCCTGCTCCACGGCGACGAACCCGGCCCGTTCACCGGCAGCGTCGCCCTGCGCCGGGTGGCCCACCAGTCCATTCTGCGCGGGACACCCGAGGCCGGACGCCAGCCCGGTGACGTGGACATCTACCCCGCCCAGTCGCCACCGGTGCGCTGCATGGCGACCGGCCGGTCGATCCGGCAGCGGGTCACCGACCGGGCCACCCAGGAGTGGCTGGCGCAGGACCCGATCCGGGCCAAGGGATTCCGCCTGCACCAGTTCCAGGCCATCATGGGCGTCCCCATCCGGGCCCGCGGCACCACCCTCGGCGTCACCCTCTTCCTCCGCCGGACCAACGACCCCTTCACCGACGACGACCGGCTGCTCGCCGAGGAACTCGTCGCCCGTGCCGCCGTCTGTCTGGACAACGCCCGCCGCTACCTGCGCGAACACACCACGGCCCTCACCCTCCAGCAGACGCTGCTCCCGCAGACCCTCCCGCCCCAGGCAGCCGTCGAGGTCGCCTCCCGCTATCTGCCGGCCGGTGGGCGGACCGGCGTCGGCGGCGACTGGTTCGACGTCATCCCGCTGTCGGGGAAGCGCGTGGCCCTCGTCGTCGGGGACGTCGTCGGCCACGGCATCCACGCGGCCGCCACCATGGGCCGGCTCCGCACCGCCGTGCGCACCCTCGCCGATGTCGACCTGCCGCCGGACGAACTCCTCACCCACCTCGACGACCTCGTCACCCGCCTCGCCGCCGAGGAACGGCTCACCGACACCCAGGCCGCCGACCTCGGCGCCACCTGCACCTACGCCGTCTACGACCCGGTCTCCCGGAGCTGCTGCATCGCCCGCGCCGGGCACCCGCCGCCGGCCGTGGTCTTCACCGACGGCACCGTGGACATCCTCGACATCCCCGCCGGACCACCGCTCGGCCTCGGCAACCTGCCCTTCGAGGCCACCGAGATACAGCTCCCCGAGAGCAGCCTCGTCACCCTCTACACCGACGGGCTGCTCAACTCCCGCGAGGCGGACGTCGATCACGGGCTCGACCTGCTGTGCCGCGCGCTCGCCCGGCCCCAGCCGTCCCTGAGCGCGCTGTGCGACCACGTGCTCGCGGACCTGCTGCCCGCCGGTGCCCCTGCCGACGACGTCGCCCTGCTCATCGCCCGCACCCGGACCCTCAACGACGACCAGATCGCCGTGCTCGACGTCCCCGCCGACCCCGAATTCGTCAGCCGGGCCCGGTCCTGGGCGCAGCAGCGGCTGGCCATATGGGGTCTGGAGGACAGCGCCTACATCACCGAACTCGTCGTCAGCGAGCTGGTCACCAACGCGATCCGCTATGCGCAGGAGCCCATCCAGCTGCGGCTGCTCCGCGACCGGACCCTCATCTGCGAGGTGTCCGACACCAGCAGCACGGCTCCGCACATGCGGCGCGCCCGACTCTCCGACGAAGGGGGCCGCGGACTGCTGCTCGTCGCCCAGCTGACCCAGCGCTGGGGGACCCGCCACTCACGCGAGGGCAAGACCATCTGGTGCGAACAGATGGTGACCGAGGAGTGAGGCGACGACATCCGAGCGAGGGCCACAACCACCCGCGATGACCTCGGCGGCTCTCCTCGAGCGGCGGGGGCCGCGCAGCCGAGTGGGCCCGGGCGGGGGATCGTTGGGATCGTCCGCGGGGTGTGTCGCTGGGGAATCGTTCGAGGGGTGTATCCAGTATCGCCGCTGCGGCGCCCCGCTGTCACCGTTCCACGGAACGATCTTCGTCGCGTATCGCGCCCCTACGGTGGTGAGGAACCGACCACCCCCCATACCCATGGAGTGAGCGTGACCGACAGCAGTATCTCCGCCCTGGCCGCGGAACTCGTCGACATGGCCGCCGCGGACCGGCGGACCGCCCCCGGAGCGAACAGTGACGACCCGGCGGCGCAACTGGCCTGGCGCCGGCGGACGGCCGAGCACGGCGACCGGCTGAACCAGATCATGGACGAGTACGGCTGGCCGACGGCGGAGCTGGTCGGTGCCGACGCCGCGCGCGGCGCCTGGCTGATCGCACAGCACGCGGACCGGCAGCTGGACGTGCAGCGGCGGGCGCTCCGACTGCTGGAGCAGGCGGTGGCCGACGGTACCGCCGGCCCGCGCGAACTGGCCTTCCTCCGGGACCGGACCCGGGTGAACGAGGGCCGCGAGCAGATCTACGGCACCCAGATCGCCGGGGTGCGCGACGGCGCCCCCGTCCCGTGGCCGTGCGAGGAGCCCGACCGCATGGACGACCTGCGTGCGGAGGCGGGGATCGAGCCCTTCGCCGAGTACGTCGCCCAGTTCTCGCCGAGCTGACACCCGCCGCCGGCCGGGCCGGCGGGCGGGCATCGGGGGAGCGGGAATCAGGGGGCGGGCAGGTGCCGGGCGAAGAACGAGAGCACCTGGTGGCGCACCCACGGAACCGACTGCCGCGGGCCCACCGCCCCGACCAGCTTCCTCCGGTCCCCGGCCGACATCAGCCCGGCCGCCTCCAACTGCGGTGCCAGGGCGGCGTAATCGGTGAACACCCCGTGCGTGGCACCGGCGAGCTGCCGCCGCCCGGTGCCCGGTCCCCCGTGGGCGAGCATCGCCGACCAGGAGCGCTCCAGTTCGCCCCGGTGCGGGAAGCCGTCGGTGCCCACCAGGAGCAGCGGCCGGTCCACCCCGTACCGGGCCACCGGGAAGAGGGCACCCTCCTCCCCGGGGCGCTCCGGCGGGTGGTCCAGAAAGCCCTCCAGATTCACCGCGGCGCCGATCCGGCGGTCCTCGTACAACGCCTGGGCCGCGCAGGTGCCACCGGCCGAGTGCCCGTAGACCCCCACGCGCCCGAGGTCCAGCGCCCCGCCGAGCCCCTCGGGCAGGGCACGGCCCGGCACATCCGGATTCCGGCCGGCCGCCAGGTCCTCCAACCGGTCCAGGACGAAACGGAGATCCGCGACCCGAGTGCCGATCGCGGTCCGGAAGACACCCGGGTCGGACCGCGGATTCCCCCGGAGATCGGTCCTCCGCACGCGCCCCCGGTGGGGTGTCGCGGCAGGGAACGCCACCTCGCCGGCGTCCCCGGGATGGTCGACGGTCACCACCACCCAGCCGTGGCCGGCCAGTTCCTCGGCGAGGCTCGTGCCCATGGTGCGCGGATCGCCGCCACCCGGGCTGTACAGCAGCACCGGCCGCCGCACCGCCTGTGCGGGGGCGCCGCTGTACGCGTGGGTGCGGGTGGCCGACCAGTCCACCCCCGACGTCGGCAGCTCCGGGTGGAGAACCGCGGTGTCGAACTCCCCGAACACCTCCGCGGCCTCCCGGGCCATCTGCGGTGCGACGGAACGGCCGCGGACGGTCCGGGCCGGGTGGAACACGGTGACCATCACCTCCCGGACCGGGATCCCCGCCTGCCACGGGTCGCGCCGGGAGCGGTCGGCCAGGTGCAGCGTGGTGACACCGATCCGGTGCGGGCCGGTCGGGGCAGGAAGCCGCAGCCTCAGGCCCCCCGAGGGCGCCCCGCGCTCCGCGGCCCGGGCCCGTGCGACGCCGCCGCCCGCGGCCGCGAGCCCGGCTGCCGTGAGCCCGGCTGCTGTCAGTCCGGTGGCCGCCAGCGCCCCGGTGACGGCCCGTCGGGTCACCCCGGCGGGCGCCGGCCCGGGGCTCTCCCGGGCGCTCCGGCCCCGCCCCGAACGCTCCCCGCCGTCGAGTCCGCCGTGCGACACGCTTCCTCCTGTGCTGTCGTCCGAAGGCCGGCCCTTGCGCCGTCCCTGGCCGTTCGAGTGCAATGACAAAGGCATGTCCCGAATGCTGGCGAACGCGACGACCTCCCGCGATGGTTCAGGCTGTGCCCGAAACGATGGCGCGCACCCGCAGGGAGCACAGTGATCCGGATCCGCTTCACGGCAGCCGACGTCGCCGAGGTCCGGTTCGCCTCCCGGCCGGCGCCGCTGCAGGAACTGAACGGGGCGCTCGGCATGATGTGCCGCCGCGACGAACCACTGCTCTTCGGCCGGTGGCGACAGCGGCTGCTGCGATCCCTCCCGGCCGCCGTCGATCCGCTGGCGGACCTGGTCCCCGCCGGGGCGGCACCCCGATTCCTCGACGTCTTCGACGACACCCTCCAGGACGGGCTGGAAACCGTCCGCTCCGCTTCCCGGCCGACGGAGATCCGCTCCGAACTGGAGCGCGTCTACGCCGGGCACCCCACCCCGCCCCCACCGTGGATCCGCGACCTGCACCGCGGCGACCGCGGAGCCTGGCACCTCCTCCGCCGCGCACAGCACGCGGCCTTCGAGGCGATCGTCCGTCCCGTCTGGCCCGTGGTGCAGGACCTGCACCAAACGGAGTTCACCCGCCACGCCCTGACCGTCGCGGAACACGGCATCGGCACCGCACTCACCCGGCTCGTCCCCGGGTCCCGGCTGCACGACGGAGTGTGGGAGTTCGACGCGCCCCTGGACCGTGACATCGACCTCGACGGTCGCGGAGTGCTGCTCCTGCCGGCCTTCCACTGGACCGGCCATCCCGTCGCGGCCGAACTGCCCGGCGGACCGGTGGGCGTCACCTACCCGGCCGGACCGGGCCTGCCGCTGGCGGCCACCGGCCCGGACGGCGGCGAAGCGGCACTGGCGGCGGTACTGGGCCGGACCCGGCTCGACATCCTGATGCTGCTCGCCGAGGAGCACACCACCAGCGGCCTCGCGCGGCGGCTGGGCGTCAGCAACGCCACCGCCTCGGCACACTCGGCCGCACTGCGGGGCGCCGGCCTGATCACCACGGTCCGCGCGGGCAAGGCGGTCCTGCACCGGCGTACGGCCGTGGGAAGTCTGCTGCTCCAGCGATCCCGGTGACGGTCCGGAGGCCGCGGCCGGGGCTCCGGTCGTGCCGGGAGACGGTCCGAATGGTGCCGGTCCGGAGGAGGGGACGCTCCGGCTGCGTCGGTGACGGACGACGGTGCCGGGGCACCGGTAGCCGGCAGGAAGCGTCCCCGATGCAGGGAGCACGGCCGCTTGCCGGACGGCGGCTGTGGGCGGCCCGGGATCCGGGCGACCTGGCGGCCGGGGTTGCGCAGGGGCGGACGCAGGGCCGCGGACAGGGACCGTGGGCCGCGACGGCCGAAGATCGGCCCATCGCGGTCCACGGTCCGTCATGCCGGGCCTGCCGGAGCTGGATTCCGCTGCCCGTGGCGGACCCGGCGGTGCGGGACCGCGGTGCAAGGTCCCTGAACGCCGCCGGAAGGGCGGGGAGGCAGCCTCCCGGCGCGTTCGTCGGAGTGTCCTGGCGCGGACGACTACCGGTCCGCGGCAGGCCGCGGCGCCGGGCGGCCGAGCCGCTGGTGTCCCTGCGGATGCTCCGCCGTCCGACGCCGGTTCCCGCCCGGCGTGCCGCGCCGGACGGTCCGCTCATACGGACCCGGAGCGTTCCTGACGGCCGGCCCGTGTCGTCGCGGCGGGTGACGTGGACCGTCGGCCCCCGTCGACGCCGGCGGGCCCGGCCCTGTCGTTCGTCCGTCCATGGGACCCCTCGATCGGCTCGGCGATGCACGGCGTGGGACGTTCCGTGGGGGGAGGCGTCGAATGAGCCGGCGCTTGCCGAGAGTCAACAGCCGCGGCGGGGGCGTGTCGAGGGCGAGAAATTGCCACAGGCATCGAGGGGCGGCATTTTCGGTCAGGCCGTCGACACGGTGCTTGCTGCTTGCCGGGCGGGAGGGCCACTCCCTGCGGTTCCATCGCCCCCACGTCCCGTCGTCGCTCCATCGCCCCATCGGGGCGGCGGAGAGCTGTCACGGTGACCACGAGCCTTGCGACTCCGGGGAGACCGGACGGGCCGGCTGCGGTTGCCCGGAAACCGCGCGGCGCCGGGTGTCCGTCGCCTCCCTGCGCGGTCCGCCCGGGCACGGCCGTGCCGCCGGCGTCCGGCAGGGAGCGATGACCGACCGGACCCTCCGTCCCCGAAGCCGCGGAGCGCCGCGCTCAGCCTTCGGGCTGGGCGATGTTGACCATCCAGGCGATGCCGAACCGGTCCACGCACATCCCGAAGACATCACCCCACATCTGCTTCTCCAGCGGGACCGACACGGTGCCGTCACCGGACAGCTTGGTCCAGTAGCCGCGCAACTCGTCGGGGTCCTCCCCGCTCACGCTCACGGCGATGTTGTTGCCGGGGTTGTGCTCCATGCCCGGTGGGGTGTCGGCACCCATCAGCGTGAACCCGCTGGTGGTCTCGAGCATGCCGTGCATGATCTTGTCGGCCTGCCCGGGCTCCTTCATGCCGAGTTCCCCGAAGGTGTGCAGCGCCAGGGTGCCCCCGAAGACGGCCCGGTAGAACTCCATCGCTTCCCGGGCCTTGCCGTCGAAGCTGATGTACGGGTTGAGACGACTACTCATCAAGCACTCCTTTCAGGGCAAAACGCATGATTTTTGCAGGCTAGCGTCTTCCCTGTTGCCCGGGGCGGGCAGCGCGCCGAGGTGTCTCCGCTCCCGTCCCGACGGATGTGCTGCCGCGCCGGGTCCCACCCACCGGGCCGGGCCCGGGAGCTCCGCGAGCGCCGGGCCCGGCCGGGCTGGGACCGCCGGGTGTCAGGTCCGGTACGCGTAGTAGAGCGACCGCGGGTAGGACGCCACGATGCTCGCCACCGACTTCCGGTACGTGTTGGTGGAGTGGTAGGTCAGGTACGGGACCCCGGACCGGCTCCGGTAGGTCGTGATCATTGAGTGATCCTTGGCCCCGTCCCGGTCGAAGTCCATCTGCAGAACGTCCCCGACGCCCAACTGGTAGACATTGGACAGGTTGGTCGCGCGCTTGGAGGACAGCGTGAACCAGGACCAGTCGTCTGCCCCCACCCAGGACATCGTCTGGTTCGAGGAGTCGTACCACCAGTTGCGGTAGTCCGAATACAGTCCCGAGTCGTGCTTCCAGCCGCCTGCCTTGAGGGCCTGGCTGACGAAGTTGGTGCAGTCCCCGCCCACATCGTTGAACCTGCGGTACGCGGGGTTGTAGTTGCTCCAGTACTTCTCCGCGTACGTCGCCATGGCTGCGTAGTTGTAGGACCCGCCGGTCTTCGGCCTGGACGGCGACGGCCACGACGTGGCTGCCGGAGTCGCGTTGGGGCCGGAAGCCGCGCTCGCCACCGCCGCCTTCTCGGCGGGGGCGTTGACGGGCCGGGGCCCCTCGTCCGTCGGCCGGATGCCGGTGAGCTGCCAGGTGCCGTCCGGGCCGGCGGTGAGGCTCAGCTCGTGGTGCGCCTGGAAACCGGTGGTCGCGGGCTCGTCGCCGCGGATCTTCTGGTAGGTGAGCGTGGTGGTCTCGGTGACCCGGACGGTGGCCTTCCCGCCCCGGACACGGGTGCTTCCCACCCGCACCCGGGTGTCGGCGCCGGTGTACGCCTCGCCCAAGGAGGCCAGCCGGTCCTTGCGGGTTTCCAGTGAGGACAGGGCGGTGTCCTCGGCCCGGGCCAGGCGCTTCGAGAGGCGCACGGTCCCGGAGTGCCGCGGCGCCAGGTGCTTCGCCGACCGGGTGTTCACCAGGGTCTCGGTGCGCTCGGTCAGGACGGCATCGGCGATACGGGCGAAGGACTCGGCCGTTGCGCTGTCGGCCGTCCGGACCTCCGCCGCGTGCGCGGCCGAGGCGGGCAGGAGGGCGGCCGACAGACACCCTGTCAGGACCGCGCCGATGGTGGATCGTCTCGTCGGTGGTTTCACGCTGTTCCCCTCATCCCCCGGTCCGCTCGAACCGGGGACCGGAATCTTCGCATGAAGTACGCATGTATGGCGGACGTGTGATCGAACTGTGGAAAACTGCCCCGTCGTCGCCTTCCGGTGGCCCGCCGGCCGGGCGGTGAGAGGGGCCGCCACCGGCAGTCGCCCTGCGATGGCGGCGGCGATGCGGAGGGCAACGTCCCGGAATGCCGGGAAGCGTTCGCGGTCCGGAGCGTCCGGCCGTCACGGCCCGGGCGTCCTGTGCGCGACCCCTGCTGTGAAGCCACGGAAGCGCAGGTCATGGGGGAGTTGGTGCGCTTTGCGGCGGCTTCGCCGAGCGGAGCCGCCGCACCGCTCACGGGCCTGAGGGACCGGGGCTCCGCCGATTGAACTGAAGCGGCCGGTGGACCGTACAGATATCGGCGGCCCAGAACTCCCGAGCCTGGCCCGCCCTGCCACCACCGGCTTTCGCAAGGAAGGACCTTCGGGTTGTCGCGCTTCACAAGCTCTCGTCAGCTTCCGAATACGGACAAGGCGACCACAGAAGAGGTTCAACGGCCGGACAGTCCTCCGGAGGATGCGTCCGACGACGTCTCGGATCAGGACACCGCCGGCAGTACCGGCGGCTCAGCGGCGCATGAGGATGCCATCGAGGGGGGAGCCGGCACTGCGGGCTCCGACGGCACCGGAACCGAGGAGACCGACGGGCCGACGGCCTCCGACGGCTCTGCGCAATCGGAGACCGAACGATCGGAGACCGAGCAACCGGAGACCGAGCAACCGGGGGCCGCACATCCGGAGGCCGCACATCCGGAGAGAAGCGGCGACACCGACGGCCCGGACGGGGCCGAACTCGCTACCGCGGGCAACGGGAAGGGCCGCGCGGACGCGAAGCACTCGGGCGAGGCGGGGACGGCGGGGGACCGCCCCGAAGAGCCCTCGGGGATGGAGGACTCCGGCACCGCGAACGGCCCGGAGGGAAGCGCCGGTGCCGAGGAGTCCGGTTCCGCGGGGGACGGTGCCGAGGAGCCCGGCGGTGCGGGGGACGGCGCCGCGGGGCGCGGCACTCGGGCGGGCTCGGGCGGCTCGGGGGACGACAGCGGGCAGGAGCCCGGCGGCGCGGGGGAGCGCGGCCCGGACGAGCGGCACGGGGCGGCGGTTGCCGCTGTCACCACCGGGAACAGCGGTGACGACGGCGACTCCGATGGTGGCGGCCCCGATGGTGGCGGCCCCGGTGACCCGGCCTCGGGCGGTGGCCGGCCGGGCCGGCATCCGGGCGCGGCGCGGACCCTGCGGTGGGTGACGACCGGACTGGCCGGTGCCCTCGTACTGTGCGCCCTCCTGATGCCGAACCAGCTTCCCCGCCTCACCCCCGGCGCGTTCTTCCGCATCCCGGTGGAGGCCGTCTTCGGCGCCGCTCTGCTCCTCGTCCTGCCCCCGAAGGCGAGGCGGGTGACGGCGGTGCTCGGCGGGGTGGGGCTCGGCCTGCTCACCGTGCTGAACCTGCTGGACATGGGCTTCCACTCGGTGCTGGACCGGCCGTTCGACCTGATCCTCGACTGGATTCTGTTCGACGACGCCGAGGCGTATCTGAGGGACTCGGTCGGGCAGGCGGGCGCGATCGGTGCCGTCATCGGAGTCGTGGTCCTCGTGCTCGCTCTGCTGGTCCTCATGACGCTGTCGGTCCTCCGCCTGACGCGTCTGATGGCCCGCCACAGCGCGGTGGCGACCCGCACCACCCTGGTGCTGGGAACCGTATGGGTCATCTGCACCGCCCTGGGCCTGCAGATCGCCGGCGTTCCCGTCGCGGCCAAGACCACGGTGGCGCGCGTCGACGACCGGGTGGACCGGGTGCGGGCCGGCATCCGGGACGAGCGGCAGTTCGCCAAGGAAGCCGCTGCCGACAAGTTCCGCCGGACTCCCGCCGACCAGCTGCTGACCGGCCTTCGGGGCAAGGACGTCATCTTCGCGTTCATCGAGAGCTACGGCCGCAGCGCCATCGAGGACCCGAGGATGGCGCGGCAGGTCGGCGACGTGCTCGAGAAGCGGAACACCGCCCTGCGTGCCGCCGGTTTCCACTCCCGCAGCGCTTTCCTCCACTCGCCGACGTTCGGCGGCGGCAGCTGGCTGGCCCACTCGACCTTCAACTCGGGCCTCTGGATCAAGAACCAGCAGCGCTACCGGAGCGTCACGTCGAGCGACCGCTTCACGCTGACCGGTGCCTTCCAGCGGACGAACGCCTGGCGGACGGTCGGCCTCATGCCGGGCGTCACCCGGGCCTGGCCGGAAGGCAAGTTCTACGGCCTCGACCATGTCTACGACTCACGTGACATCGGCTACCGGGGTCCGAAGTTCAGCTGGTCGCCCGTGCCGGACCAGTACAGCCTGAAGGCCTTCGAGCGCCTGGAGCACGGCAAGGAGCGGTCCAAGCCGCTGATGACCGAGGCCATCCTCGTCTCCAGCCATCAGCCCTGGGCGCCCATACCCAAGATGATCGGCTGGGACGAGGTGGGCGACGGCTCGGTCTACAAGGCCATCAACAAGGCCGGCAAGAACCCCGAAGAGGTGTGGAAGGACCCGGACCACGTGGCCAACGAGTACCGGCGCTCCATCCAGTACTCGGTGACCAGCCTCACCGAGTACCTGGAGAAGTACGGCAAGGACAACACCGTGCTCGTCTTCCTCGGCGACCACCAGCCGGTCCCGATGGTCACCGGCGACCACGCCAACCGGGACGTGCCGATCTCCATCGTCGCCCGCGACCCCGCGGTGCTGGACCGCATATCCGGCTGGGGGTGGGAGGAGGGGCTGAAGCCCAGCCCGAAGGCGCCGGTGTGGCCGATGGACTCCTTCCGCGACCGGTTCCTGACCGCGTACGGCCCGCAACACGGCTCCGGGCACGGCGGGAACGGAGCGAAGCACGGCTCCGGGCCGGCCGCCTCCACGAGCGGGAAGAAGCGGTAGCCCCAGGGAGGGAGCGGGAGGGCCCCGGCGCGTCGGCGCCGGGGCCCTCCCGTCGTGCGCCGGGCCTCGTCAGTCGCCGGTCCTGAAGCTCTTGGCCGGGAACGGGAAATCGTCCCCCAGCTTCACGTTCCCGTGTGGAGGCATGGTGAGCCGGATCCGCGTCTATCATCCTCCGCATGACGGTGCCCGACTGTTATCCATGCGGCAGAGAAGCGGAGTTCGGTCGTCTGCCGCCGCGCGAGTGCATTGCGTTTGACGAACACTGGAGAGTGGCACATGGGATCACCACCGCGCTGCCCGGCTGGCTCGTCCTCCTGCCGCGTCGCCATGTCACGGCGATCGCCGATCTGACCGATGCAGAGGCCGCGACACTGGGAATCTGGCAGGTCAGGCTCTCCCGAGCTCTCCACCGGGTGACCGGGTGCGTCAAGTCCTATGTGGTGCAGTTCGCTGAAGCCGAAGGCTTCGCCCATGTGCACTTCCACATCGTGCCGCGGAGCGAAAGCCTCTCCCCGGAGTGCCGTGGGCCGGCTGTGTTCGACTTGCTCAGGCGGCCCGAGCAGGAACGTGTGACTGCCGGGGACGCCGACCGATTGGCGCTGTCTCTGCGGGCCCACCTCGGCCCGTCCTCCCCCTGACGCGCGTACGCCGAAGCGGCGCCGCCCGCACCACCGGCTCGACACAGCGAGCCATGGTGATCGTGGCTGGTGAATGCGGAACCGGGTCTTTCCGTTCTGCATCCTCCGGGGCATGAAGAAAGCGCTCCTCTGGCCCGCGGTTCTCCTCGCCACGTCCGCCGTGGGCCTGTCCCTCACCACCGGTGCCTTCGAAGCCTCCGGGGGCACCACTCATGCCCAGCGGGGCAGTGCGGACGGGCTCACGCGCTACCGGCTCGCCCCCGGCATGATCAAGAACGTCCCCGGGGGCAGGGGCAACCCCACCCAGGTGCACGGCGTCCTGGGCATGCCTCAGGGCGGCGGCCCCCACCCGGTCGTCGTCGTGCTGCACGGTCTGCACCAGAACTGTGTCCGGGACGGAGCACCCGGGATCGCCCGCGATGCGGTGCAGACCCGCTGGCCCCTGGTCTGCGCGTCACCCGGCAGGGCCGGCACGAGGGAAGCGCAGGGAGTGGGACCCGGCTATCTGCGGCAGGACGCGGGGCTGTCCTCCATGGTGCAGGCGCTGACCCGTAAGGGCTTCGTCGCGGTGTCCATCGATGTGGCGGCCGCCGAGTACGGGTGGGGAGGCGAGACGGTGGCCGAGAAGGGCTACACCCAACTGGTCGGCACCCACCTGAAGCTGCTCTCCGACGTCAACCGGGGCATCACGCACGGCCTCGACCTGCCGGGCGTCAAGGGGCGGATCGACACCTCCCGCGTGGGGCTGGTGGGACACAGCCGCGGCGGCGGCTACGTTCTGTCGCCGAAGGCCGCCGAACGCGCCGGGCTCTTCGGGGCCGTGGCCGTCGAGCCGGGGGAGAACGCCGAGCGGGCCCCGCACCGGGTTCCCGTGCTCAACATCCGGGGTGCCTGCGACGAGGACCTCGGTCCGGACGCGGGCCTGGACACCATGAAGAAGCTCGCCGGATCCGGTTCGACGAAGGTCGCCGCGGACGCGCTCCTGGCGGGCACCGGCCACCGGATGCTCAACACCAGCCTCGCGCCCACCGACCAGGACGGCGGCAACGGTGACTGCTCGGCATCCGAGGTCGCTTCCCCGGCCGCGGCACGCGCCCAAGTGGCCCAGATGACCGCGGCCTTCCTGGCCCAGGCCGCCCGCGGCGCCACCTCCTACGAACTCCCCGCACTCGACGGCCTGCGCCCCAAGGGCGGCAATCTGCGAAAGGACGGCCCCACGGTCACCTTCCAGCAGGCCGGACGTGATGCCTTCACCCGTCCCGGCAGCATGCGCGAAACCACTTCGGAGCAGCGGGTGCTCCCCGCGATCCCGAAGGACCTGCAGGTGTCGAAGGGGAAGGACTTCTGACCGGGCAGCGGGCGCGCGGCAGCCGTCGGCCGCCCCTGCCCGGGGGAACCCGCCCGGCCGGGCGGGGGCCGTGGCCCAGTGGCAGCACCCCGACGGGGCCGCCCACCTGCCGGCCCCTCGTGGAAGCGCGCACCGACCACCACGCGGCCCGCTCCGCACGGCCGCGCGGGCACGGTCGGTCCGGTTGACCCCACCGCGCGGCGGCACATGCGGTCCGCGAACGGTCAGAAGCGGGGCGGCCCGTGCTCGATGCGCCGCATCAGCGGGGCGAGTTCGTCGATGCCCTCGTCGATGACATGGCGCTCGTCCCACCAGGTGGCGCCGGCGTCGATCAGCGGCCCGATCAGGTCGTGTGCCGCCGCGGGGACCGTGGGGCTGGTGCCACCGACGACGAGGTCGAACGGTTCTCCGCTCCGCTCGCCCCGCCGAGCGTTCACGTAGCGCGCCAGCTCCCGGACTTCGTCGACGGGCGGTGCGTGACCGTGCTTCGCCGACTCGAAGAGGGGCACCGCGCCGTCCCACCGCGCGGCCCGGCGCATCGGGCGGCGGCGCGGCCAGAACCCGGCGATCCAGACGGGCACCCGGGGGCGCTGCACCGTCGGGGGCAGCAGCGTGACGTCCCGCACCTCGTAGTGATCGCCGTGGTGGGTCACCGGTTCACCGGACCAGTAGCGTTCGAGGAGGTCCAGGCCCTCGTCCAGGTGCTCGGCCAGCACGGTCGGATCGGTGGGCTCACCGAAGCTGCCGTACTCGTCCTCGATGGGACCGCCCAGCCCGGCTCCGAAGACGACGCGGCCGCCGCTGATGTGGTCCAGCGTGGCCACTTGCCGGGCGAGCTGGTGAGGACGGCGCCGGGCGACGGGGGTGACGAGCGTGCCGAGCCGGATACGGCTGGTGGCGAGCGCCGCGGCGGTGAGCAGCATCCAGGGATCCCCGAAGGTCCGCCGTTGACGCATGTCGTGCACCACATGGTCCCAGACGAACAAGCCGTCCCATCCGGCCTGTTCCGCCGCGTGGGCCACTGCCGCAACAGTCCGTGCGTCCGCGAAGTCCCCGAAATTCGGAATGTTGATCGAGAAGCGCATAACGGCATGCTCCGGGGCGCGGAGAGCAGTAGCAAGCAGATAATTCCAGCCAAACGGGCGTCTGTGCCGGCACCGGTCCCGGGCCGTGCCGGTCGGTGTCGGGAGCCGTTCTCGGAGTGGGCCCTTCCGGCGCGCGGTGGGCGGGCTCGCCCGGTCTGCCGGTGGCGAGCCCGGGGCAAGCGGAGGGTTTCGCTCCGGCTAGGCTGCCCACCGCGCGTCACGAGCAAATGAGCGCGGAAAGTACGCAGAATGTCGAATCCAGACGCTAGTATGGGCCCTGGAGGTGTTCCATGTCCGATCGACTTGCCGCGATCAACGCTCTGATCGCCAGTCAGCCCGTCCTCCCTCCGCCCGCGGAACGCGAGCGGTTGCGCAAGGCGCACGGCCTGACCCAGGACCAGGTCGCCGACGCGCTCGGGGTGCGCCGTGCCACGCTGGTGAACTGGGAGAACGGCAGGACCGATCCGCGGCCGCCACAGCGGGACGACTATGCGCACCTTCTGCGGGAGCTGGCGAAGCTCTATCCGCCGGACGGCACGGTGGCAACCCCCGCCCCGGCCGCGCCCGCACCGCCCGCCCCTGTACCGGCGGCGCCCGTGCAGCGAACCGCCGCCCCGACGGCGCCGTCCGCACCCGACGTGGTGCCGCGGCCCGGCAGTGAAACCGGCCCGTCGGATGCCCGGCCCGCTCCGGCCGGCGAGGTGAACGAGGCGGACGAGGCGGAAGCCGGGCCCGGCTTCCGGAGGCCCGGCTCCCGGAGCGGCCTCCAGGAGGCCGATTCCCAGCGGTCCGGTTCGCGACAGTCCGGTTCGCGAGGGCCCGGTCCTCAGGAGCCGGGGGCGCGGAAGTCCGGTCCGCCGCGCGGTGAGCGGAACCCCGGCCCGCGGAACTCCGGCCCGCGGAACTCCGGCCCGCAGAACCCCGACGGGCGGATCCCCGGCCCGCAGCGCGATGCCGCGAGCACCCCGGCCCCGGCCCCGACCTCGACCTCGGCCACTCCCTCCGCCGACGAGCGGTTCGCCCACGGACCGCTCGGCGTGCTGGACGGCGACGGTGCGCTGTACTGCCTCGGCGGCCTGGTCCTCGACTGCCCGGCCGAAAGCGTCGTCTCCCTGGTCGAATGGACCCTCCGCGAAGCACAGCTGGGAGCGCCCCGGCTGCACGCCGCGGGCAAGGACTCCGACCCGCTGATCGTCCTCACCGCGGCCGCCGCCGAGCGCCTCGGCCTCCCGGCGCGGCTGGCCGACCGGCGCGGGCTCCGGCTGCCCGACGACCACCGGGTCGTCAAGGACATCAAGCGCGCGAAGTGGCAGCTGACCCGCCGCGGATTCGGCCCCTGGGCCCGCGTCTACCGCCCCGCGCAGGGCGGCCGCCGCCACTGCGTCCAACTGGCCGTCCTTCCCTGGGAGGCGCTGGACTCCCGCTCGTGGGGAACCGCCGACCGACTGCCGCCGGCCGACCTGGCGCAGCTCCTCGGCACCTACGCGACCCGGGTGATCACCCCCCGCGGCTCGACCGCCGTCTCCGGCCTGGAAGCCATGACCGCGCTGCGCCCGCCCACCCGCGCCGTACGCGACGAGGCCACCGGAGGGTGGGCCTCCGGCCCGGTCCCCGGCTCGCTCACCGAACCCGTCGACCCCGCACCCCCCGAAGCACCCGCCGAACACCCCGTCGCCGCGGCCCTCCACCCCCGCAGCCACCAGCGCACCCCGGCCGAAGTCCTGGACGAGGAGGCGTACGAGTGGATCCGTGACCCGCAACTGCTCACCGACGCCGAGTGCGAGCGCCGGTTCGCGGTCGGCATCGATGTGAACACCGCCTTTCTCGCCGCCGCCAACCGGCTCCCGGTCGGCCTCGGCGCACCCGTCCACGTGGCATCGCCGGTCTTCGACAAGAAGACCCCGGGCTCCTGGCTGGTGGACCTGTCCGGCATCGAACTCGACCCGCGCCTGCCCAGCCCGTTCACCCCGGACGGCAGCCGCCCGGAGGGCCCGGCCTGGTACGCGACACCGACCGTCGCCTACGCCCAGGAGCTGATCGACACCTACCGGCTCCCCGCCACCGTCCGGCCGCTGGAAGCATGGATCCGCCGCGCATCGGGCCCGTACCTGGACCCCTGGTACAAGCACCTCGCGGAGGCGTACAAGGCGACCATGGCCGACCTCGGCGTCACCAGCGGCATGCCGGAGCGGGAGTTCCTGGCCGCGATGGAACACCACCGGCAGACCGACCCCGGCCTGGCCGCGGTGCTGACCGCCATCAAGTCCACCGTCAAGGGCGGCATCGGCAAGCTGCGGGAGCGCCCTCAGGGCATGGGATACCGGTTCGGCGAGCGCTGGCCGGCCCTGGAACGGCCCACCTGGCGCCCGGACATCCGTGCCGCCGTCATCTCCACCGCCCGGGTCAACATGCACCGCAAGCTGGTCAGGACCGCACTGGCCGGCCAGCGGTCCGCGGCACCCACCGGCCACCTCCGGTTCGACGACGACGCCCTTCTCCCCGTCGCCCTGCTGTCCGACTGTGCGGTCTACCTCGCCGACGGCCCGAGCCCGCTGGACGTCCTGCCCCGCACACCGGACGGGAAGCCCGCCCCCGGCTGCTTCCGGCTGGGCGTCAGTCCCGGCATGGTCAAGCACGAGGGCACCCGGGACCTGCTGTGGGCGGTGCAACTGCTCGACGAGGGGAACAACCCCGCCCGGCACATCAAGGGCACCGACGCCGCCGACGACGGAGAGTAGGACCGGACGATGGGCATCTTCGAGGACAGTCTCGACCGGGCCACGGCGGCGAACTTCACCCGGCCGATGCCGAAGTCGGCGCAGGCCCGGATGCGGTTCCTGGTCAAGCAGCTGAAGGGCACCAGGGCCGTGGCCGAACTGCTGGGCGTTTCGCAGCGGACCGTGGAGCGCTACGTCAAGGGCCGGCTGAAGCGCCCGCGCACGGAGCTCGCGGCCCGGCTGGCGGACGAGGTGCGCAAGCGCTGGCAGCCGCGGGTGCGGGACCGGGCCAGGAAGCAGGCCGCCACCGCCACCGGCATCGTCATCGAGACCCGCGCGCGGTTCGGCTTCACCGCGGCCCCCGGCTCCACCGACGACGCGCGGATCCGTCGCGTCACCCAGCACCTGCCGCCGGAGTACGCGGCCCGGCTCTTCGACGCCCAGGCCGCCGGAGCCACCGACCAGCAGCTACGGGGCATCGCCGCCGAGGGGCTCCAGGAGGTCTACTTCAAGGACGGTGGCCGGCGCGCCGAGGGGCTGCTGGTCGAGTTCACCGACATCGACTATGTGGAGCTGGACTTCTGACCGGACAACGGGAAGCCGCGGCAGGGCATACGGTTCCGGGTCCGCACCGGTGTCCTCGGCGGGACATGCCCCGCCGAGTGCCGTCCTCGCTGCCGCCATCAACGAGTGCTGGTGACGTACTGGTCCGACGACAACGCGAACACCCGTACGCGCCGACCGCAGGTGGGATTGACCGTCTCACGGACCGGATGCATCCCCAGCTTGGTCATGATCCGTGTCGAGGCGTCGTTGCCCACTTGAGCGATGCTGACGATCCGCTCCAGCCCTCGCTCTTCGAACCCGAACCGTACGGCGGCCGCAGCGGCCTCGGTGGCCAAACCCTGCCCCCAGTGGGAACGTCCCAGCCGCCAGCCGACCTCAACCGCCGGCAGCACCTCCGGCAAGAAGCCGGGCACCGAAAGGCCGGTGAACCCGGCCAGCTCGCCCGTGGACCGGATCTCCACGGCGAACAGGCCGAAGCCCTGTGACTCCCACTCGCGCTCCCATGCCTGGATCCCGTCGCGAGTCTGCTGTGCGTCACGGACGCTGCCGTCACGGATCCACCGCATGACCTCGGGGTCGGCATGGAGGGCAGCCATGGGCGCGACGTCTTCCTCGCGCCAGCGACGCAGGATCAAACGGGGAGTCTCAAGCGTGACCATCCCATGATTCTGGATCACCCGCCATACGATCACGAGACTCGACGCTAGCGTCGTGCGGGCCGCAGGAACAGACACGGCAGATATCCGGTACGGCTTCGGCGTGTCTCAGGTCGGGGCGACCACCAAGATGAGGTGTCACCCGACGTGTTGCCGTAGCCGATGGGCTACCGGGGGCCTGATGCCCAGAAGCTGCAGGCCAGGACGGTGCCGCTGTTCCCGGCGCCGGTCAGCTGGAACTCATCGGATTCCGGTTGCCGCAACCCACGTGGATGCCCCGGCGTCCCAGTCGGTGACGGACGACTGCCGATCACCCGGGAGAGCACGTGGCGAAGAGGGACCAGAAGGCGGGCGCGGCGAGGGAGAAGGACCGCGAACGGTGGATGGCGCGTTTCCAGGTACGGCTGGCCATGCAGCCGGGCGTGGACCGGGCAGTGGTGCTCCAGGCGGTCAAGGATGTCACGGCGCACTGCGCGGAGACGGGAGAGCATCCGCGCACTGCCTTCGGCGACCCGGACGCCTGCGCCGAGCAGGCCGCGGCGCGGCTGGTGCCGGCGGACCGGGCGGCACGGGCGAGGCGGCAGAACGCCGTGGTGGACACGCTCGACTCCGTGTTCAAGAGGGCCGGGGACATCGTCGGCCTGTGACCGGGCAGGTTCTCGTCCCAGCCGTCGAACATCGTCAGCAGGTGTGTGCGCACGGCCGCCGTGTCGTCGGGTTCCACGCCGGCGGCCACATGCCGGTTCTGCGGGGCGCGGAAGGCGGCGCGGACGCGGATGTGGCCGTTGCCGTTGCGCTGGGCGCGCGGGGCTGCGCTGTCGGCCGTGTCGCCGGGTGCGGTCCCCGCCGGGACGGATCCGAAGACCGACGATCGGCGAGTTGCCTCGTCAGAGCCGAGTGGCTGTGCGGATCAGCCCGGCGAGGGCGCGCGAGCGGCTGTGCGAGGGCCAGGCGATGTGGGTGGTCACGGCGGGTGCGTCGGTGAGGGGGACGGCGGCGTGCGCGCTCCACAGCCAGGCGCGGGCGGAAGCGGGGAGAACGGCCAGGGTGCGGCCGAGGGCGATGAGCTGGGTCAACTGCGACAGGTCGCGGATCTCGGGGCCCGGTCCGGGCGGGTAGGTCCCGTCGTGGCGGGGCCAGCGGGCGGGCGGCAGATCGGGGACATCGTCGACGTCGGCCATGGACAGGGCCGGGCGCGCGGCAAGCGGATGTCCGGCAGGCAGGACGGCAACCTGCCCTTCGGTCAGCAACTCCTCGCTGTCGAACCCGGCGAGGGAGCTGAAGAGCGGGTGCAGCAGCGCGACGTCGGCGCGCCCGTCGCGCAGGAGCCGTTCCTCCTCACCGACTCCGCACAGCACCACCTCGACCTCGGCCGCGTCGGGTTCGGCGGCGTGGGCGTCGAGCAGCTTCCGCAGGATGTCGTGGGATCCGGTGGCCTTCGTCACCAGCACCAACGGGCTGCTGGGGGACGCGGCGCGGCGGGTGCGGCGAGCCGCGGCGGCGGCCGCGTCGAGGGTGACGCGGGCCTCGTTCAGCAGCACCTCGCCGGCGCCGGTGAGGGCGACACCGCGGCGGTTGCGTTCCAGCAGCAGGACGCCCAGCCGCCGCTCCAGACGCTGAATCGCCCGGGACAGCGGCGGCTGAGCCATGCCGAGGCGTTCGGCGGCGCGGCCGAAGTGCAACTCCTCGGCGACCGCCGTGAAGTACCTCAGCTCACGAGTCTCCAGACCGTCCATGACCTCAGCGTACTGGAGCCATACCCGGCAGGTATCACAGGGGACCGGATCGGTGTTGGAGCGGCCACCGGCCGACGGGACAGCATCGACGGCATGAGCGAGAAGAAGCTTGCGCTGGTGACCGGCGCGAACAAGGGAATCGGATATGAGATCGCGGCCGGGCTGGGGGCTCTCGGCTACCGGGTGGGTGTGGGAGCCCGCGACCGGACCCGGCGCGAGGCCGCGGTCGAGAAGCTGCGCGCCGCCGGGGCGGACGCGTTCGAGGTGCCGTTGGACGTGACCGACCATCAGAGCGTCACCCGGGCCGCCGAACTGGTCGAAGGGCTTGCCGGGCACCTGGACGCCCTGGTCAACAACGCCGGCATCTCGGGAGAGCTGGGGCCGGGGTGGGTACAGGACCCGACCGCGGTCGACTTCGGCGACCTCCGTACGGTCGTGGAGACCAATGTCATCGGTGTCATGCGGGTGACCAACGCGATGCTGCCGCTGCTGCGGCGCTCGGTGTCGCCGCGCATCGTCAACGTCTCCAGCAGTGTCGGGTCCCTGACCCGGCAGGTCGACCCCGGCATCGAGGTCGGCCCGGTCATGGCGGCTTACGCGCCGTCGAAGACATTCCTCAACGCCGTCACCGTGCAGTACGCCCGGCAGTTGGCCGGCACGAACATCCTGGTCAACGCTGCCTGCCCGGGCTATGTCGCCACCGACTTCAACGGCTTCCGGGGACCTCGCACACCCGAGCAGGGCGCGGTCACAGCGATCCGTCTCGCCACGCTGCCCGACGGTGGCCCGACCGGCGGGTTCTTCGAGGAGGACGGCACCATCCCCTGGTAGCCCCATGGCGGGAGGCAGGAGGCAGGAGGCAGGAGGCAGGAGGCAGGAGGCGGAAGGGCAGTACTGGCGCAGAGCCGTTGTTTCCCGGCTGTGCTGTTCCGCCTACCGGTCCAGAACGATGCGGCAGTCGCCACGGCGTGAGATGCGTCGATGCCGTTCATCGACGATTCGGACGGCATCCCGGCTGATCGCTTGCTCGGGGCAGGTTGCCCGAATGGAAGGACTACCCCTTACAAGCCTCTGCCGGTGCGCAAAAGGAGCGTCTGGGCCCGGCAGAAAAACCGCCGATCACGAAAGCGGCAAGACCACCTAAACTGCGGCACCATGACGACACCGCCGGATGACAGCATCCAACCGTTCCGAGTCTCGATCCCGGACAATGACTTGGACGATCTGAGGTATCGCCTGGACCGCACCCGGTGGCCGGACGAACTGCCCGACGTCGGCTGGGACTACGGCGTTCCGCGTGACTACCTGCGGGAACTCGCGCACTACTGGCGGCACGAGTACGACTGGCGGGCGGCAGAGACTCGTCTGAACCAGTGGCCGCAGTTCACGACCACGATCGATGGCGCGAACATCCATTTCGCGCACATCCGCTCCCCGGAACCGGATGCCACACCACTGATCATCACGCACGGATGGCCCGGATCCATCGTCGAGTTCGAGCGGATCGCAGGCCCGCTCACCGACCCCCGGGCGCACGGCGCCGATCCTGCGGATGCCTTCCATCTGGTCCTGCCGAGCATCCCCGGCTTCGGGTTCTCCGGCCCTACCCGCGACCGGGGCTGGGAATACCAGCGGATCGCGGCCGCCTTCGCCGAGTTGATGCAGCGCCTGGGCTACCAGCCTTACGGGACGCAGGGCGGCGACTGGGGATCGGCGATCTCCCGCGAACTGGGCCGCATCCGCCCCGACCACGTCATCGGCGTCCATCTGAACCTGATACCCGGTGCCGGGGCGACAGCCGAGCCGACCGAGGCGGAACTCGCCGCCCTCAGCCCCGCGGAACGTGAGCGCACCAGGGCCTCATGGGAGCGGATGCAGGCATGGGGCCGCGACAAGCAGGGCTACGCGGACATCCAGTCCACGCGTCCGCAGACCCTCGCCTACGCACTCACCGACTCGCCCGTCGGCCAACTCGCCTGGATCGCGGAGAAGTTCAAGGAGTGGACGGACAGCGCCGACCGGCCCGAGGACGCCGTCGACCGTGACCACCTGCTGACCAATGTGATGCTGTACTGGCTCACCGGGACCGCTGGCTCCTCCGGGCGCGTCTACTACGAGCGCGCCCACGCCGCCTACCAGGGAAAGCCGCCGGAGCCCTCAACGGTCCCCACTGCGCTCGCCGCCTTCCCACAAGAGAACTTCATCGTCCTGCGGCACATCGCTGAACGCACGAACAACATCGTTCGCTGGACGGAGTTCGACCGAGGCGGCCACTTCGCCGCCATGGAGCAGCCGGACCTGCTTGTCGGCGACATCCGCGCCTTCTTCCGCAGCCTGCGCGACGCAAACGCATCCTGACGGGACGAGCACCGGCCGCACCACGCCCTCTACCCACGGCTCCGGCTGTTGGCGGATGGCGATGTACTGGGCGAACCTCGCCGGCCGCGACGGTGCCGCCCTGTCGCACGCACAGGACGTGCAGCCCATGAGGCCGTTGCCGACTGCCTGTCCGCCACGACGACCCTGTGGCTGCCGGTCTACGCGGCCGGAGCGGCCGTACTGGTGGGCCTGGGGGCGTTGTCCATGGAGCGAGTCCGGGCGCGGAACGAGGCGGCCGTGGCCGGCGGGAAACCTCCTCGCCAGGGCTGAGCAGGTGGGTCCCGGGCCGCTCGCGGCGTGGAAACCTCTTCGCCCCGCGTCTCAGCCAGTAGGTAGGGTCAGGCGGATGTGGGAGGGACTGGAAGCGGTCGACTGGGCGGGTCTGGAGCACAACTACGGTTCTGCTGAGGACGTGCCAGGCCTGCTGCACCGATCCGCGGGACCGGATCAGCCGGACGCAGAGGGCGCCGCGTTCGAGCTGCTCAACCTGCTCTACCACCAAGGCGGATGGATCTGCTCGGCAGCCTCGGCCGCGCTGCCCTTTCTGCTCCGTCTGGCTGCTGCCCCGCACGTGCCGAGCCGTGGCACGGTGCTGGAACTGGTGGCGAGGCTGGCCTCGGAGGCCGGACAGGTCGCCGAAAGGTTTCTGGACCCCGGCTGGTCGTCGACCTGGGAACTGGCGCTTCCCCAGTTGCTCGCCCTGCTGGCCGATCCCGAAGCGGAGATCCGGCGGGTCGCGGCCCACGTGGTCGGTGCCTGCACCAGTCCCGGCGCGCTCATCCTGCCCGCACTCCTGCGGTGTTGGCAGGCGGAGAGTGACCCGGCGACCCGGCTCGATCTGGTCCTCGCTCTGGGCCGGGCAGTCCGCCGGGAGCCGGCCGGTGACCGGTCCGACGAGGCCGGCACCCTCCTCCGGACGTTGCTCGTGTCCTCGGAGCCGCAGCTTCGTCTGGCCGCGGTGCATGCGCTCTCGGCCGGTGACTCGGGTCTCGCCGTGAGGCGCATGGAGACCGTGCTGGATGCGGTGCGCGATCCGAGCGTGGAACTGTGGCAGCACACCAGCTCGGTGGAGGGCGGGGCGCGAGCTGTCCAGTACCGGACGGCGGCGTTGTTCGCGGGAGCATCCCCCGCTTTCACCCTGGGTCTGATGGCCGACCATCCGGACGCAGAACAGCGAATCGGCTCCCTGGCGCAGGCGGGCGGCCTGCTGTCGCAGTGGCGTTCACCGGCCGGCGCACTGCTGCCGGCCATCGCGGCACGGCTGGACGACCGGGCCGCCGAGGTGCGCTACCGGGCAGCCGAACTGCTGGCCTGCCTGGGCCCGTCGGCCGGCGTCCACGCCGACGCGGTCGCCGGGCTGCTCGGCGATACTGCCGCCCGCATGTCGCGAACCGGCGAGACAGTCGCCGATGCGGCTCTGTGGGCGCTGGCCCGGATGAACGATCCGCGCTGTTTGCCCGGCCTGGCCGAGCGCGTGGCCGGCGCCCGGTCCGGGTTCGCATCCGCCTCCGCCTTCTACGGCAGTGCCGGTGAGGCCTTCCACCATCCCGTTCTGCCCACCCTCTACGAGGCACTCGTCCGCCTCCATGAACATGCCGGAACGCTGCTGCCGGTGATCTGCGACCGGCTGACCCCCGCCGGGGACGTCCAGCTGGTCGAGCAGCTCTGCGACGTGCTCGCCGCCTGGGGGCCTGCCGCCAAGACAGCCGTACCCCAGCTGCTCGACCTGCTGGAGGACGACGAGAGGTGGACCGCGGCGGCGACGGCCCTGGCCGGCATCGGGGTCGAGGGCAACGGGGGACGTGAACTGCTGCTGGCCCGGTCCCGTACCGGCGGAGCGGACGTGGCGCTCGCCGCCTGGGCGTACTGGCAGGTCGGCGGCGATCCGGGCCCAGCCCTGAGAGTGCTGGGGCCTGCCGCCACCGAGGGCCGATTCCCCCACCCCGCCCTGCGCAAGCTGGCCGACCTCGGTCCGCACGCTGCCGACTTCGCGGATCGGCTCCGGACGTTGGCCGGTGCGGCCGACACGTGGACCGGAGTCGAGGCCGCGCACGCGCTCTGGGCCGCGACCGGCGAAACTGAGAACAGTGTCCCGGCTCTTCTGCAGGCCGTGCAGGAACTGGCCGACGGTACCTACAAACCGGTCATGCTCCCCGCGGTGCGCCATCTGACCCGGATGGGCCACGCCGCCCGGCCCGCGGTCCGGCTCCTGCGCGACCTGCCCAGAAGTGACCGGCGCCTTCACTACTTCGGTGGCTGGCGCGCCTTCACCGAAGACGAGTCCATTCGCGCTGCCGTCGACGCGTTGCTCGGCGACCGGCCGACCCGCTCCACCCAAGGGTAGCTGAGTGCTGAGGACGCCCCGACGGGCCAACTCGAGCACTTCGCGTGGCCACCCGGCGTCAGGGTGTGGGGACCCCGCCCGGCCGTGCGGGGCGGCCGAAGCGCACGGGCACCCCCGGTGAGTACAGCACGCTCACCGGCGCCCCGGTGGGGGCCGGGAGTCCCGCTGCCCGTATCAAGTCCTCGTCGCACGTGAGGAGTTCGGCGTGGTGCAAGGGCCAGCGCGGGTGGGTGTTCGGCAAGTACGCCGAGCGCCCGAAGAACGCGTTGTGCAGGCCCCAGCGCGCCGTCAGGAAGTGCTCCAGCTCGGTCGGTTCGGCCACCGGCTCGCCCAAGCGGATCGCGATCCGGCTGTGTGCCCCGCGGGGGCCCGGCCAGCGCCGCGTACTGGTGTACGTGAGGGTGTCGCCGTCGCGCTCGATGCCCATCCGGGACCACAGGTAGGGAAGCCGGAAGGCCGCGCGGGCCATCGCCACCGGGATCAGCCGGGAGGCGTCGAGTGAGCGGAAGACCACGCCGCGGCGGCCGTGTTCGTCGACCGAGTACAGCCGGACATTGGTCTCGGGAAAGGTGCCCAGATAGGGGATGCCGGGGAGACGGAACCAGCCCACCCGGTGCATCCGGAAGGCCACGAGCCCGACATGGGTGACCCCGTTCAGGGTGTCGGGCACCGTCCCGGCCGGCAGGAGTCTCGCCACATCGTCGCGATCGGCCGCCCAGTGGAGGAACGCGAGATCCAGCCAGGACTGGGTGAGCAGGGGCCGGGGGGTGTCGCCGGGCGGGTCCGGGGTGATGGGTTCCGGCGCGCGAGGAGTGAGCGTCACGCGGCCAGTGTCTCAGGAGGACCGGCGCCGCGGGGCCGGGGAGGGAGGACCGGCCGGTCGGCGGGCGCCGTGGACCGTCCGGGGGGGGGTGCCTCTATGTCCTTCGTCAAGCGAGTCGAGGGGTTCTCGGTTCGTAGAAGGTTCCGTCGCGGAGCATGGCGAAGAGGACGCTGATGCGGTGGCGGGCGAGGCGGAGGAGGGCCTGGGTGTGGGTTTTGCCTCGGGCTCGGCAGCGGTCGTAGTAGGTGCGGGAGGCGGGATCGTGGAGGGCTGCGAACGCGGAGAGGAACATCGCCCGTTTGAGCTGCCGGTTCCCGCCTCTTGGGGCGTGTTCGCCGTGGATTGAGGTTCCCGACTGCCGGGTCGCCGGGGCGAGGCCGGCGTAGGAGGCCAGGTGGGCTGCGGTGGGGAAGTTGCTGCCGTCGCCGATGGTGGCCAGGAGGACTGCGGCGGTCCTGACTGCGATGCCGGGCATCGAGGTCAGGACCTGGGAAAGAGGGTGGGCCTCCAGCAGGTTCTCGATCCGGGCTTCCAGGGCCCGGCGTTGTTCGTGGACGGCGGCCAGCGACTTCGCCAGTGAAGGGACGATCACGTCGAGGGTGCCGGTGCCGGGGACGACGACGGTCTGCTCGTCGAGCGCGGTGAAAATGTTGTCGACCAGCCGCTCGGCCATGCGCGGTGCCCGGGGCCGGATGACCTCGACAAGCCTGCGGCGGCCGGCTTTGCGCAGGGCGGCCGGGGACCCGTAGCGCTCGAGGAGCCAGGTCACTGCCGGGTGGTCCAGGCGCGGGCCCAGGACGCGTTCGAGGCTGGGGTGGAACTGGGTGAGCAGGCCGCGGATGCGGTTGGAGGTGCGGTTGGCTTCCCCGGCGAGGTCCTGGTCGAAGCCGACCAGCATGGTCAGCTCCGCGGTGACCTCGTCGGTCAGATCGAGGGTGCGCAGGGTGTGGGGCATGGTGCGGGCGGCGTCCGCGATGACGGCTGCGTCTTTCGCGTCGGTCTTGGCCTCGCCGGGGTAGAGGTCGGCGATCCGCCGCATCGCGAGCCCGGGCAGGTAGGCGACCTGGCAGCCCGTATCGCGGGCGACGGTCAGGGGGAGGGCGCCGATGGAGGCGGGCTGGTCCACGACCAGCAAAACCGTGCCGAACTTGGCCGTGAGCTTGTCGAAGACCGCCCGCAGCTTCGGTTCGCTGTTGGGCAGCGGCTTGTCGAATACTTTCTTCCCGGCCGGGGTCAGTCCGTGGCCGTGATGTGCGTGCTTGCCGACGTCCAGGCCCAGGAAGACGCCTACCCCGTCGATGTCGACCATCGTGCCCCCACATGCGTCGATGCGTGCCGGCCTCGAAAGCGGGGCCGTTCTCGCGCATCCACGTTATGCAGACCTGCCGCCCTGTTCACGGCCGGGCATTGCGCCCGGCCAGGCGGTGGTCGGACCTCTGATCAGCGTCTCCGACGGCACCCCTCGGACCCGGTGACACCACCCCCCAGGTCATCCCATCGACAGGGGGCAACAGTCATACCGGGCCCGGAGGCCAGCGGCCCTCTTGCAGGACCACGAAGAACATAACGGGGGGGGGCGGCCACAGGTGATCGGTGGGTAGGTGCAGCGGTCACGCGGCCACCTCCGTGTGCCTGACGGCCGCGGACGCGAGACCGCGGATGAGGGGATGGGCGCGGCCGCCGTCGCCGGCGAGTTCCGGCTGAAACAGGGTGGCGAGGAAGAACGGGTGGTCCGGCAGCTCCGCGATGCGTACGTCGCCGTCCGCGTCGGTTCCGGTGAAGCGCAGCCCGTGTGCGCCGAGCAGGTCCAGGTGGTCCGGGTTGGCACCGTAGGTGCAGTGGTAGTGCTCCACGGACTCGGTGCCGAGGAACTGTTCGGCCCGGGAGCCCGCGGTCAGCGCGACCGTGCCCTCGTGGCCGACCAGGGAACAGACCAGCGGCACCACCACCGCGTCGCCCGCTTCCGTGTCCGGCGCGTTCTCGGCGTGCCCCGCCGATTCCAGCCCGCACACGGTGCGGGCGTATTCGAGCAGCACATGCTGGAAGCCGCCGCAGGTGCCGAGCAACGGAATGCGGTGCTCGCGGGCGGTGCGGATGGCCGCGAGCGCCCCGGCCTCACTGCGGTAGGGGCTGCCGGGCAGCACCCAGACCGCGTCGAAGGAGGCCATCGCCGTGGTGTCGCCCGCCTCCTCGGTGGGAATCCAGTAGGCGTCCAGATCCAGGCCGTCGTGCTCGCGCAGGGCGTCGAGCAGTCCCGGAATGCGTGTGTGGGAACGGACGTGCGGGGAGCGGTCGCCGACGAGGGCGACGCGAGCGGGGTGGGTCATGCGGCCATCCTGAGCCGGTCCGCGGCATCGCGTCCAACGATGATCTGCGCATCGACCATCAGCAACACTGATACTCATGGATCCGCAGCAGCTCCGCACTTTCGTCGCCGTGGTCGACCACCGTTCCTTCTCCGCCGCGGCCCGGGCGCTGGGCTACACCCAGTCCGCCGTCTCGCAGCACATCGCCTCCCTCGAAACCGACCTGGAGACCGCCCTGGTCACCCGTCGTCCGGTGGCGCCGACCGCGGCGGGCACACGCCTGCTGGAGCACGCCCGCTCACTGCTGCTCCGGCTGGACGCGGCCCGCGTCGACATCGCGCGCCTGCGACAACTGCGCCCCGGACGGCTCGCCGTGGCCTGCACCCCCGGTGCCCTGACGCCCGCCGCCGCGGACGCGGTGGTCCGCATCCGCACGGCGGCCCCGCAGCTCACCGCCTCGGTACGGGTGTGCGGGCGCGACGAGGCACTGCGGGAGGTGCTGACCGGCGCGGCCGATCTCGCCCTGGTCGACGGCGCGGCGGCCCCCAGCGATCCCCTGCCGCTCCCCGACGCCGGGCCGCTGACGGCTTTCGCCGTCGCCCAGGAGCCCCTGGCGGTTCTGCTGCCCACGGCCCACCCACTCGCGGGCCGTTCCGCACTGAGGCTCGGCGACCTCGCGGACGCCCGCTGGATCGACGCCCCGGACGCCGCCGTGCCGCTGGGCCACCTACGGGCCGCAGCCCGGACCGACGGCTTCGGGCACCAACTCCGCTACAGCGGCGGCGACATCAGCGGTCTCGGCACCCTGGTGGCCGCCGGAGGCGGGCTCACCGTACTGCCCCTGCCTGTGGCCGCCGATCTGCGCGGCATCGTCGCCGTGCCGATCTCCGCGCCCCGGATCGTGCATCGCGTGGAAGTCCTCCACCCCCGCAGCATCACCGGTCCGGCCGCCGAACTCGCCGACATGCTGCGGCTCTCACCCTGATCCAGGTCGAGCGTGCCTGAGCGATTCCGGTGGCGGTCTGTCCCTCGGAACAGGTGGGGCACTCCGCCTGACCCACCTGGGATGGGCTTGCGGACGTACCAATCGAGTACCCGGACAAGCGTATTCCGGCCGACGTCCGGCTGTCGTGTGGGGTCGGCGGACCCGGCGTGCACGCAGGCCGCGTCGGTGTGGCCGCCGGACCTTCGGCGATGCTCATCGAACAGAGGGCCGTCGTTGTCAGTGGCGGCCCCTACAGTCCAGCCATGGACGTTCCCGCAGTTGACGCGTCGTGGGCCCGTATCGATGCCTGGCTGGCCCGACATGCTCCCCTCAGCCATGCTCGGCTGCGCCCGGCAGCGCGGCCGGACGACATTGCCGCTGCCGAAGGTGCTCTCGGAACCCCCTTCCACCCCGATCTGACGGCCTCCCTGTTGTGCCATGACGGAGTGGAACTCCAAGAGGGGGCACCGGAGATGGCGTACTACGGGCCCCCTTCCGGCTTGGCGGACATCGTGCAGAGCACACGGTTCCTTCGCGAGGTGTGCGACGACCTCGACGCGGATGACGAAGCCCTGCACGGCCTCACTTCCCCACACGATGACGAAGCCTGTTGCGCCGACGACGTGCGCCGCCACGACGACGTGCGCCGCCACGACGACGTGCGCCGCCACGACGACGTGCGCCGCCACGACGACGTGCGCCGCCACGACGACGTGCGCCGCCACGACG
>NZ_JBEOXS010000025.1:0-82754 GCF_040296705.1 Streptomyces sp. NPDC002055 | reverse complement strand
CGACGACGTGTGCCGCGAAGGCACCGGCGGACACCGGGAGCCGCGCGGCCGGACCGAGGGAAGAGCCGACCGGAGCGAGGGCGACGGTCACCGTCCTGACGGGAGCGCCGGGCGGGGCGACGTACCGCATGAAGAGGTGGACGACGAACTGGTCCCCTACTGGAGCCAGGACTGGTTATTGATCAGCCTCGGCATCGGCTGGCAGACCTCGGACGGTCTCTTCCTCTCCTGCCGGCCCGGCAGGGACTTCGGCCGCGTGGGCCAGTACTTCGACGAGACGGGTTCCTCCTTCACGCCGTGGCCCTCGCTGCGGCATCTGCTGGCCGACTACGCCGACGCTCTGGAGTGCGGCCGTCCGTTCGACGGGCGAGTCCCGGTCGCTGCCGGCGGTGTGCTGGTCTGGGAGGAGGAAAGGACCACCCTTCCCGCTCCCGTCTCCCCGCTGGCGCTGGCCGCCGCGGCCGCCGAACCGGACATCGCCGTGGAGACCGTCCAGGACAACGCCGACGGCCCGGACCGGGTACAGGGGCAGGCGCCCGCGGGGCATGTTTTCGGCTGGTACGCCACCATCACCGCCGACAGCTCCGAGCCCGCCGCCGAGGCGCCGTACGCCCACCCGGATACGGTCTTCGTGGCGGGCATCACCCCGGCCGAACTGCTGCGCCGCTTGGGAGCGATACCGGACACGGTCCGCGCCCGTACTCGGCGACAGGCCCGGGAGTCGGGCGCCGCGCTGTGGGCCGCAGCCCGGCCCTTGGTCCGTGCGGGTTCCATCGACGGGTGGGCCTATGCGACACAGGAAGCCGGCGCGGCCCAATTCGGCAGGCCCGAAGTGCTGCGGCGGCTCTCCCAGGGCACCAGGGCGGTCTCCCTGACGACGGAGCCTCCTGACGTCCGGGTCACCGTTCATCAGGACGGCGTGCCGCAGCCGCAGGACTTCCGCCACATCGCTGCGCCGTCGGACGAGGACTGCACGGTCGGGCCGGCGGCCGGCCGGACGCACAGGTTCGGCGCCGAGGTCCGGCCGGGGACGGCAGACGCGTATCTCCGGCTCCTGACCGGGCTGGAGGAGGACTTCGAGATCGTCCACGCCCCCGACCGCGACACGGACGAGGAGCTGACGAGTGCGCTGCTGCTTCCCCTGCTGGAAGGGATCGACGAGGAGAGGTGGCAACCCGCGCACTTCGAGCGGGACTTCGACTTGGCCGAACTCATCGAGCGCACGCCGCCGGACCAGCTGCGCGCGGCGGTCGCAGCCCAACTGGTCCGGCTGGCGGTGGAGTCCCGCATCGACATCCATGACGAGATACGGGACGCACTCGACCGGATCGTCCGGGGCGAGGAAGCGGACCTCACCGTCGACGGCGAACTGGATGTGCGCATACGGACTGTGGAAGCCGAGACGTGGGCTGCCCGGCACCTGTTGGAGACCGCACGGTGGGACTCCGAGGGAGCGGTCACCGAGGCCGACGTCGAGGCCTGGGAGGCGCGGCTGGCGGCCACTGCGCACTGCGTGCCTTCCTCCGGGCGCAGCTGCCCGCCGCGGCCGCGATGGTCCTGGCCGGGCGGATGTCCGCACACTGGCGCACTGAACTCGACGCCGACCTGACGGCGTCGACGGGGCGGAAGTGAGCGGCGTGTGCCGACAGCGCGTTCGCCGGGACGAGCACTCTGCACCCGGAATCCGGCCTCCGTAATCGTGCGGGGGCACTGCTGCCCGTACGGCGACGCCGCATGCCCGATACCGCTCCGCATCACCCCGTGCCAGGAGCTCACCGACGGCCGGGTCACTCCAGGCGGCGGTGTCGAGGTGTCTGCCGACCGGGGCGGGGTGGCCGTCGGTGACGCGGCTGTCAGATGACCCTAGAGAAATAATGTGGCACTATTTTTTCATGACGAGACATGCAGATGCCGACGTCCGCCGGAATCAGGTCGCCGCCGCGCTGGTGCGCGTCGTGGCCGAGCGCGGGCTGGCGAGGGCCACATTGGCGGACGTGGCGGAGGAGGCGGGGGTGTCGGTGGGGCTGGTGCAGCGCTACTTCCGCACCAAGGACGAGTTGTTGAGGTTCGGCGTCGAGTACGTCTACCGGCGTGCCGAGGAGCGGGTGCAGCAGGTCGCCGTCAGCCTCCCGGTGCGGGGGACCGTCGTGCGGCTGATGGAGACCTTCCTCCCGCTGGACCCGGAACGCCGCGATGAACTGCGGGTCTGGCTGAGCCTCATCCAGGCCTCGCTCAGCGATCCGCGGATGGCCGCCGTCCACCAGGGTGCGACACTGGCCATGGTGGACGGCGTCGCCGAAGCGTTGGCGGGCGCGCAACGGGCCGGAGAGCTCACGGACGCCGCCGATACCGCGACCGAAGCCGCCGCGCTGGTCGCGTTCGTGGACGGACTGTGTCTGCACCATGCGGCCACCGGCACGAGGTTCGAACCGACGGCCCTGCGGACAGCGCTGACACAGTACGTCGACCGGCTCTTCGACGGGGGTACGGCCCGATGAGCGGGGCGCTGACCGCGGCGCTGGTGGGCCTCGCCCTGCTGGACAGCGCCAGCTTCGGGACGCTTCTCATACCCGTCTGGTTATTGCTGACGCCCGGCAGGCTGCGCCCGGGCCGCATCGTGGCCTATCTGGCCACCGTGGCCGGGGCGTACTTCTGCATCGGGGTGCTGCTGACGCTCGGTGCCGACGCCGCCCTCGAGGCCGTACGGCGAGTCCTCGACGGGATACCGGCGACCCACCTGCGGCTCGGCCAGCTCGTCTGCGGCGTCCTCGTCATCGCCTGGAGCTACTGGCTGGAGGCCAGAGCCCGGCGCCAGGACGACACCCCGGGCCGGGTGCGCCGCTGGCGGGCCCGGGCCATGTCGGGGGACGGGGGTGTCGGTGGGCTGATGGGCCTGGCCATGACGGCCGTTGGGCTGGAGGCTGCCACGATGCTGCCCTACCTCGCGGCGGTGGGGCTGATCGCCGAAGCGGACATCACCGTGCCCCTCACCGGCGCCGTCCTCGCCGGCTACTGCGTGGTGATGACGCTCCCGGCGATCGTGCTGGCCGTGGCACGTTTCGCCGCCCACCACCGGGCCGATCCGGTGCTGCGCCGGGTCAATGACTGGCTGACGAGGAACAGCGCCCGCGCCCTGGGCTGGACCGTCGGCGGCATCGGCATCGGGGTCACGCTCAACGCCGTCGCCTCGTTGCTGTTCGACCAGTCATGACGCGGTTCGTTCCGCCCGGCGGGCGCCGGAGTCCGCTTCGCCCGCGCGGCTCGTCGGCCCGCTGATCCGTCCGGGGGCATGCCCGGCAGGCTCCCGCCGCCCCGGGTGTTGGAGCCCGTGCCCCCGCTCGCTCGCCGCCGAGGGCGCCGACACCGTCCGCCCGGATCCGGGAGCGCAGCGCGACCGTGGCGGTCGGCTCCTCGACGGAAATCACCGCATTCCGGCCGTTCCCGGGCCCAGCCGCCGAGTGCTCGGCGCCCTTCCGAGGCGCCGGTGTCCCCGTCAGCTCTCACCGGCGGTGGGAGCCGGGCCCCGCTCCCACCGCCGGAGTCGACGGAGCCGGTAAGGGGGCTCCCAGTCCCCGAGATAGTCGATCTCGGGGGAGAGGAGTACTCCGGTGCGCTCCAGGACGCGGCGCCGCACGATGTCGACGGCTCTGGCGAAGTCGGCGGCCGTGGCGCCGTCCCCGGCGACCAGCGTGGGGTGCAGTGCGGAGATCTGCACGCCGCGGACGACCGGACTGCCGAGCCCGAAGCCCGAGTCCCGGATGAGCCGGCTCGCACTCACCCGGGTCGAGCCGTCGGGGAAACGGTTCACCGGGGCGCCGGCCGCGCGTAGTTCGCCGGCCCGGGACGGCGGGATCGCCGGACTGAGGAACACGCTGCCGATCGAACGTTCATCGTGTAGCGACGAGCCCAGCACCATGCCCTTGGTGCGACGCACGGCGAGCACCGCGCGAGCCGCCTCGGCCAGGGGGACGCGGCTGCCCGGCGGAACACCGAGCATGTCGGCCACCTGACGGTACCGGACGGGCGTGCTCAGGGCGGAGCGCCGCAGCGAGAACACCAGGCTCAGCAGGAGCCGGCGCCGGGATCGTTTGAACACGCTGGTGCGGTGGCCGAGTTCGCACGCCGCCGCCGACAGGGTGACGTGCCGGTTCAGCCGCCAGTCCCACGCCCGCACCTCGACGAGGGTGTCGGACACCTCCTGGCCGTAGGCGCCGACGTTCTGGACCGGAGCGGCGCCGACCGTGCCGGGGATGCCGGTGAGCATCTCCATGCCGGTGAGGCCCTCGGCGACCGTGGCGGCGACCAGGTCCGCCAGCGGATGCCCTGCCTGGACCTCGACCTGAACCCGGTCCTCGTCCCGCGCCCCGGGCCGGCGGATGCCCCGGTTGGCCATCCGCAGGACCGGAGCGGAGCATCCGGCGTCGTTCACCAGGACGTTGCTGCCATGTCCGAGGGCGACCGGCGGGCCGTGGCGGTCCATCTCCTGCCGCGCGTACGTCACGATGTCGGGCAGGTCCGCGAGGTCCCGCAGTTCGACGAGGCCGGCGGCCGGGCCGCCGATCCCCAGGGTCGTCAGGGGAGCGAGGTCCGCTCCGTGAACGATGCGCATGGAAACGGCTGCTCCTGTGTCTCCGGCCGGAAGAGGCGGGCCTTCTCGGGAAGAGGGGGGTCTTCGTGCCGTGCGGGTGGCGGGTCCCTTCGCTAACGCCCCGAGAGGCGCATTAAGGGTGTGGTCACGCTAACGGGGCGTGGCGGGTCACGCAATGCGAACTCATCGGCGCTGCAAGGGGGGAGCGGCGCGGCAAGGCTTTCGGGCGGGCGGACAGAGCTCGGCAGCCCTGCCGCCGTGCTCCGCTGAGTCCCGAGTGCCCTGTGAACCGCAGAGGTCCGGAAGCGACGGACAGGCCTGCTGCCCGATGGCCGCGCGAAGCCCGTCCCTCCGACCGCAGAAGGAAGCCCCTCTCCCGCCGGATGCATCTTTCGATGTAGTGCGGTTCGTCTGTGCTCACGAGGAATGCCGGTCGGGGCGCGTCGACGATGAAGGCATGACCCAGACCCTGCGCCCACCGACTCATTCCCCCGGCACCGGTGGTGGCCGGCTTCCCCTGCTCGATGTCCTGCGCGGGACCGCGATTCTCGGCACGCTGATGACCAATGTATGGATCTTCGCCGGTCCCGGCGCCGAGTGGGGGATCCTGCAGAACGGCGCCGGGAACGCCGGCTACGGGTCCGTAGCGGCGGTGGCCGAGAGCCTGTTCCAGCTCGTGGCGAACGGGAAGTTCCTCTCGATGCTGACGATCCTGTTCGGCGTCGGCCTCGCGATCCAGTTCGACTCCGCCGCCCGGCGCGGACAACCCTGGCCGGGCCGCTACAAGTGGCGGGCGCTGTTCCTGTTCGCCGAGGGCACCGTGCACTTCGTGCTCGTCTTCGCCTGGGACGTCCTGATGGGGTACGCGGTCACCGCACTCCTCGTCGCCCGGCTGCTGGCCCGGTCGGAACGCACACGACGCCGCGTCATGTGGTGGGCGGGAGGGCTGCACCTGGCCTTGATGGGAGCGTTCACCGCGCTGCTGGTGGGGGCCGGTCAGGAGGAAGACGGCGGCGGAGGCGGCGTGTCCCAGCGGGTCGTCGACCTGTACGCGCACGGGAGCTACCCCGACCAGATCGCCTTCCGGCTGGAGAACGCCCTCGCGCTGCGCCTGGAGCCGGTGCTCTCCTTCGGGCTCCTGGTCCTGCTGTTCCTGCTCGGCGTACGGCTGTTCCGGGCGGGTGCGTTCGGGATGGACGAGACGGGCCGGCGGATCCGCGCCCGGATGCTCGGCTGGGGCCTGGGCCTCGGGGCACCGCTCACCGTGGCAACCGCCGTGGGCGGCCAGGACTTCTTCCTGCTGGGCCGGTACTGCGCCGCTCCACTGATGGCGGTCGGCTACATCGGTGTGATCGGTGCGCTGGTGAGCCGGGTGCGGCGCCCGGGCCCGCTCACCACGGGGCTCACCTCCGTCGGCCGGACGGCCCTCTCCTCCTACGTGCTGCAGAACCTGCTGTGCATGCTGCTCTGCTACGGCATCGGACTCGGCCTCGCCGACCGCTGGGGAGACGCCGGCCGCCCCTGGTGGGTGATGGGGCTGTGGGCCGGGGTGTGCGCCTTCCTCATGATCGGCTCCACACTGTGGCTGCGCCGGTTCTCCACCGGTCCGCTGGAGTCCGTGCAGAAGTGGGCACTACGGCGCTGAGTCGCCCCGCGCCCTGGCCGGAGGCCCTCCGCCCCGGAAGCCCTCCGGCTGCGGGGCGGTCCGCGGTGACGCGACACCGCGGTGACAGGGGATGGGGCGGGACGGTCACGGGGCTCGACGATCGCGGGGCAAGAAAGACATGTGGCGGGCCAGGCATGGGGCGGGCCGGTCACAGGTGCGGCGGTCACGGGGCGCGCCGACGGAACCCGCCGACGGAGCCCGCTGCGCCCGAGGGCCTGCGACGAGCGGACACCCTCGAACCCCTCCGCCTCGCCCGCGAACCGTTGTTCCCCACCTGTGGGGCGTGTGCGAGGCCGAGGCAGTGGGGAGGTCCGGTGCGTTCGGTGTGTCGGTGGGTACCGGGATACCGGCGCCCCCGGGTGGCGTACGCTCACCGCATCCACAGCACTCTGGGGGACACCCATGCGTTCTACCGCAGCAGCCCTGCTGCTCCTGCTCGCCGCCACGACCGTCACTGCATGCGGCGGCGGATCCGGCGACAACGGGGACGGCGGCTCGCACGCCGAGCCCGCCATCGGCAAGGAGGCGGCCGTACCCACGCCGAAGGCCGGCCACATGGCCGACGCCTGGGGCGAGAAGATCCGCAGCCTGAGCGGCACGCTGGACTGGAAGACCTGCAGCACCCCCACCACACAGGCGTGTGCCCGGACGATCGACACCACCATGGGCGTCGTCGGAAAGCTCTCCGGCCAGCTCCAGACGCTCGGCGGGGCCGAGGTCTACCCGACCGCCACGGCGAAGACCGAGGCCATGGACGGCGCACGCGTCACCTACCGGGTCGCCAAGTGCGCCAAGAACGGCGAGCCGAGCACCGAGTGCTCCCAGTCGGCCAAGGACGTCCGGACCAACCTCGCGGGACTGGCGGCGGCCCTGAAGGTCGACGAGGGCAAGGCCGGCTGAGGTCTGACTTCCTGAACGGTGCGCCCGCTCGTCCCGCAGCAAGGCAGGGGGCAAGTGCGGCAGACGCCTCGGCCGGGGTCCCGGAAAGGGCTCCGGCCGAGGCGTCGTTGCACGACCGCGGAGAACCGCAGGGTGCATGACGGCCGGGGGACCGCGGGGACGTAGGTTGGCGGCATGGTCGAGGGGGCGAACACCGCAGCGCAGACTGCTCCGTTGGAGCACCGGGAAAAGGGGCGGGACGCCGCCCCGGGGAACAAGGGCAACGGAGGGCCGGCGCGCGCGTCCCTCCTGATGGCCCTGGGCACGGTGGTGTCACGGGCGACGGGGCTGATCCGCCAGGTACTGCAGGCCGCGGCCCTGGGCACAGGACTGCTCGCCAGCACGTACAACACGGCGAACACGGTGCCCACGAGCCTGTACACGCTGCTGATCGGTGGCGCGCTCAACGCCGTGCTGGTGCCGCAGCTGGTGCGTGCCCGGGCGACGCAGCCCGATGGCGGGCGGGCGTACGAGCAGCGACTGGTGACGCTCGTGGTGTGTGTCCTGGCGGCGGGGACGGCCCTTGCCGTCTGGGCGGCGCCGGAGATCGTGGGCCTGTACATGCGGGACAGCCCGGAGCAGCACGAGGCCTTCGAACTGACGGTGACCTTCGCCCGGTTCCTGCTGCCGCAGATCTTCTTCTACGGCCTGTTCAGTATCTACGGACAGATCCTGAACGCCCGCGAGAGGTTCGGCGCGATGATGTGGACTCCGGTGCTGAACAATGTCGTGCTGGTCGGCATGTTCGCCGCCTATCTGGGGCTGATGACGGTCCCCGACCGGGTGGACGACATCACCGGTGCCCACGTGCGGCTGCTCGGGATCGGGACGACCGCGGGCATCGCCGTGCAGTCCCTCGCGCTCATCCCGTTCGCGCGGGCGGCGGGATTCCGGTTCCGGCCACGGTTCGACTGGCGCGGCACCGGCCTGGGGAAGAGCGTCCACGCGGCCAAGTGGACTCTGCTGTTCGTCCTGGCCAATCAGGTCGCCCTGACCGTGGTCACGAACTATGCCAACGCCGCCGACCAGGAGCTGCCCCGGGCCGGCGCGGGCTACACGGCCTACACCTACGCGCAGACCATTTGGATGCTGCCGCAGTCGATCGTGACCGTGTCCCTGGTGACGGCGCTGCTGCCCCGTATGAGCCGGGCCGCCGCCGAAGGACGCATACCGGATCTGCGCGCCGACCTGTCCCGGGCCCTGCGGATCAGCGGCGTCGTCATCGTGCCCGCCGCCTTCCTCTTCCTCGCCCTGGGGCCACTGATATCGGCGCTGCTGTTCGCCCATGGGGCGGCGGATGCCGCATCGGCCCGTCCGCTGGGCCAGATGCTCCAGGCGTTCGGGCTCGGTCTCATCCCGTTCTCCGCCCAGTATCTGATGCTGCGCGGCTTCTACGCCTTCGAGGACACACGCACGCCCTTCCTCATGGCCGCCTGGATCGCCGTGGTCAACATCGTGCTGGCCACGGCATGCCACCTCCTGCTGCCGGCACGCTGGGCCGTGGTCGGGATGGCCGGCGCCTATGCGCTCTCCCACCTCGCCGGACTCGTCCTCACCGCCCGCCTGCTGCGGAGGAGACTCGGCGGTCGCATCGACGACGGAGCGCTGCGGCGCACCTACGGGAAGCTGCTGTGCGCCGCCGGACCGGCCGCGGTGCTGGGCTGGGCCGCGGCCCGTGGGTGCACCGGGCTGGGAACCGGCACGGGGCCGACCATGGCCGCGTTGGCCGCCGGAGTGCTCACCACGGCGGCGGCGTACCTTCTTCTCGCTCGGCTGATGAAGGTCGGCGAACTGCGTCACCTGCCGGGGATGCGCTGACCACTTTGCCCAGGGCCCCGCCGGGCCCCGGCCCGCCTGCCCGGATGTTCCCCGCTCACTGCTCCCGGGACGACTCGACATCCCGTTCCAGCGGCGTTCTGGCGACCGCGGCCGCCAGCTCCTCCAGGGCGCCCAGCAGGAGTTCCGCCCCGCGCCGCACCACCGGATCGCCGCCGTCGCCGGTGCCTTCCCAGGCGTCGAGTGCGTCCTCGACCCGGCGCCAGTCGGGGTTGCGGCGCTCCCGAACGGCCCGCGCCGCCTGGGCGGTGTCCGCCTCCAGGGCATCGGCGAAGCGCGCGGCCTCGCGGACCGGGCGCGCCCCGTGTTCCGGCAGATGGGTCTCCAGCAGCATCGCGGCCCGCCCCATCGATTCGAGCGCCGCCTGGGCCTCCTCCGCCTCCCTGCGGTTCAGGCCCCGGTGCCGGACCGGTTCCTGCTTGGCCCGGCGCAGCGACTCGTCCCAGGTGGCGTTGGCCTCGCGGCTCGCCAGCAGTGTATGGCGCACGTCCGCGAGGCGCCGCTCGTCGGGCTCGGCGAAGCTGCGGACGACGGCCGCCGCATAGCGGCCGTTCGCGGTGAGATAGTCCGCCAGCCGGTCCAGCAACTGCGGTGTCTCCCAGGCCGGCAGCAGCACATACGCCAGCATCGCCAGCACCCCGCCGAGCAGGGTCAGCAGCAGCCGGTCCCGCACCGTCTGCTGCAACGCCTCGCCCGCCATGCCGAGCAGCAGGACCACATACGCCGCGGCGAAGGACTGCGAGGCCACGTATCCGGTGCGCATCAGCAGGTACATCAACGCGGCCGACACCACGGCCAGTCCGCCGGACACATAGGCGCCCGGGTGGGCCACCTGCACCACGGCCGTGGCCAGCCCGACACCCACCAGGGTCCCGGTGAACCGGGCCACGGCACGGGCGTACGTCTGGTGGAAGTCCGGCCGCATGACCATCACCGAAGTGACCGGTACCCAGTAGCCGTGACCCAGCGGAAGCGCCGTGCCGAGCAGATAGCCGAGCGTGGCCACCGCCGCGAGACGCACCGCGTGCCGCAGGACCCGCGAGTCACGGTGCAGTTCCCGGCGCACCGCGCCGAGCACGACCGGCACCAGACGGAACATGGTCGGCCGGATCAGCTGCGCTTCCCCGGCGAAGGCGGATTCGTGGTGGGACATGCCGCTGTCGGCGGTGTCCAGGACCTCGATGAGCAGGTCCGCCAGCGTGATCGCGGCCTGCCGCGCCGGCCCCGTCAGCACTTCGTCGCCCTCGTCGATCAGCAGCGCCGCCATGGCCTCGGCCGGTGCCTCGACCGGGGTGCCGTGCCGGATGGAACGGGCGGCGGCGTCCAGGACGTCCGCGGCGGCGTTCAGCAGCTCCCGCGCCCGGTCCCGTTCCGGGCCCTCCGCGGCGGCCCCGACGCGTGGGTCGGCGACGGCGGCGACCGCCGGACGAATGTGTTCCGCCAGGCCGCGGGGCCCGTGCAGAACGGACGGCCGGGTGCGTGCCTGGGACGGGGTGACGGCGGCCGCGCTGCGCGCCGTCATCATCGGTTCCGGACCGAAGGCGGCCGTGGGGTCGTGGCGCAGCCGCCGGGCGTAGTCCGACATCGCGGCGAGCGCGTCGGCGAGCGCGTCACGGTGCGCGCCCCACCGGCGGATGGGGAACAGCAGAATCAGCGTCGCCTGCACCAGGCCGCCGAAGGCGATGACCGCGGCGTGCTCCAGTGCCCCCTGAACGCTGGTGGGCAGGGTGACGGTCACCATCATGATGCCGACCGTCGTGGTGGCGACGATCCCGGCGGTCGAGCCGACCGCCCAGGCCATCCCGGCGAGAAACGCCCAGGCGGCGAGCAGCAGCAGAAACGTCGCGGTGTGCCCCGACGCGACGTAGCCGACGAACGTGCTGATCCCCAGACCGGCGCCCGCGGCCAGCGCGATCACTTTGCGCGGCCGCCAGCTGCGCTGGAATGTCGAGGAGCCCGCGGAGAACGCGCCGAACGCGGCCGACGCGGCGTACGCCGGAGAGTCGAGCCACAGCGCGAGCCCGATCACGATCGCCACGCCCGCCGCCGCACGCAGGGCGATCAGCGGCTCCAGCCGCGTCCGCTCGACCGTGAGCCCGGAACGCACGACCTCCCGCAGCGCTCGCAACCACGTCACGGAGCAGAGACTAGGCGGAGGACCGCACCGGTCGGCGGCAGCCGCACCGCGGACCCGGAGCCCGGGGCGATCGACGACGGCGGGTGCGGTGGCGGGTGGGCCCGCGGCGCCCGGGGCGTCGGACCGGGGAACGCCCTCCGGGGGCGTCGCACCGGGCGGCCGCCCCCGGATTCCAGCAGGAGCGCCTCGCCCATTTGGCGGAGCGGCAGGGCCCGGCTCCGCCCGAGGGCGGATTCTCCTACCGGAGCCGGGCGCCATCATCGTTCGGGAGGGGATGCACATCTTCCTCCGGGAGATGGTGCGGGCGACCGGCCGGTTCCACCGCGGCGCCGCCGCGCGGCCGTCTCCGGAGGGTGAACGGGAGGAATCGGCAATGCAGATCACCACGAGGGCCGTCCGGCTGGTGGCCGTCGCCGCCGCGGGGACAGCCGTCCTGGCAGGAGTTCCCGCGCAGGCCGCGACACCGCACGACGGAAGGACCGCGGCGCGCGCCGCGGTCGATCCGGAACCCGAGTACCGGGGCTGCTCGACACCGGAGAGTCCGTCGGGCGCGTCGGGTGGCGCGGTCATCCACAACTGGAGCGATCCCGGCCAGACCCTTTCCGTCCGCCTGGACGTGGCGGACATCCAGGCGGACGGGCGCCACGCGAGGGTCCGGTTCGTGATCGAGGACGTCAACGGGCGACGCACCTACGGCCGCTGGCGCAAGGCCGTCGGCGACGGGGTCTACAAGTCGTGGTGGACGAGCGCCACGTCCGATCGCGGCATCTTCGAGGCGGGAGTCCAGGCCGCCACCTTCAAGGGCAATCGCCTGAAGACCATCTGCACCGACATGTGACCGGATGCCGGAGCCCGACCCACGGGGGGCCGGGCTCCGTGCTCCACGGCAGGTCCGTGCGGCAGCGCAACGAGCTGCAGCAACGGCTGACCGAGCCGACCGCCGGTCCGTACAACGGCGGCGCATCGGCCCGGCGAGAAACGCACCAAGGGAAACACCATCGGGAAACACCAGGAGAAACAGATGAAGGTCGGCATGGTGGCGAGCCACTACCCGCACGCCGCTCACCGCGAGGAGTTCATCGCCCGCGTTCACCGGGTCGCCGAGGAATTCCGCCGGACACCGGGATGCCTGTCGGCGGACTGCTGGGTGTCCGAGGAAGCGGTGATCTCGATCGTGCAGTGGGAGTCCGAGGAGGACTGCGCCGCGTCGTTCGCCGCTGTGGTGGCCGCGGGGCTCGACATCGACTTCGACGAGCGCGAAGCCCGCCCCCGGGAGATCGCGCGGCTCGCGGCAGCCTGACCGGGGCTCTTTCACCGGCCGCGGCTGCGTCCGTTCCCACCCTCGTGGCCCTGGCCGGAGCCCGCTCATCCGAAGAGCCATGAGATCCCGGCGACTTCGGACGAACGGGCTCCGGCGTCCGCGCTCCCGTGGGGGCAGGCGGTGCGACTCACCGCACCGGGGGCGGTGGGATGCACCGCACCGGGAGGCAGGCGCCCGGCCCGAGAGGGCTGATCGCCGACGCCTCATCCACCGGGGCCTCATCCGCTGAACGCGACGCTCACGGACAGCCCTACGATCAGCAGCCCGGACACCATGGCCGTGACGAAGCGGCCACGGTCGTCCGTCAGGACCCCGCCCAGCAGTCTGCCGCTTCCTGCGAGGAGCAACTGCCAGCCGGCGGAGGCGAGGACCACACCGGTCAGATAGACGGCGGTCCGCCCGGGGTCCCCGACGCCCGGGGTCTGCCGGCCGAGCACCAGGGCGACGAAATAGACGGCCGGCCACGGATTGAGCGCGGTCAGGCCGAGGAAGAGGAGGCCGGCACGCCAGGGCGTCAGAGCTCTGGCGCGCTCCGGCGTCCGGTGGTTCGCTGCCGCACCCTGCCGTCGCGCTGCCAGGGCCCGCAGCACGATCCGTGCCGCGATGCAGACGAGGACGGCCGAGGCGAGCAGGCGCAACGGAGCGGCGACCGGGGCCACCGCCGACGCGAGCCCACGGCCGCCGAGCACCGCGGCCAGCGCGTAGCAGGCGTCGGCGGCGGCCGCGCCCATCGCCGCGGCGGCGCCGTGACGGAAGGAGGTCCGGGCCGTCATGGAGACCATCAGCACCGCGACGGCGCCCACCGGAACAGCGAGTCCGAAGCCCGCCCAGAGGCCCGCGAGCAGCGACCCCGTCATGCCGATGCCCGGGACGTGCGCATGGCCCTCCGGCGGTGAGCCGTGCACCCGCGTGGGTCCACACCGCGGGCGACGGCCTCCGTGTCGACGGCTCCGGCGAAGCGAGGGACGGCAAACGTCTGGTCGACGTGGCGAGAGATCGTCATGCTGCCAGTGTCAGCAGCCACATTGTTCTCAGTCCATCGAAGCTTTTTGCACGACATTGTTCGGGGGTCCCACATGATCGACGGCCGGTTGAAGACCTTGCGCGCCCTCAGCGCGACGGGCACCGTCACTGCCGCGGCAGAGACGCTGCACCTGACTCCGTCCACGGTCTCGCAGCAACTCCGCCAGTTGCAGGCCGACCTCGGAGTGACGCTGCTGGAGCCCGACGGGCGCAGGGTGCGACTCACCGCCGCCGCACACACCCTGCTCCGCCACAGCGATGTCCTCTTCGCCCACTGGGAACAGGCGGAAGCCGACCTGGAGGCGCACCGCGAGGAGCGGGCCGGAAGCATCAGGATCTCGGCTGTGGCCAGCGCGTTGTCCAGGCTCGTGGCGCCGGCCGCCGCGCTGCTGGGGCAGCAGTACCCGGCCCTCACCGTGGAGATCGGGGAGGACCCGGAGGAGGACCGGATCCGGCTGCTGCTCACCGGACGCGCGGACATCGTCGTCACCATTCCGGCCGCCGACGCGCCGTCCCCCGACGACGAAGCCGTCGAACAGCACGCCCTGCTCGAGGAACCGCAGGACCTGCTGGTTCCGGCCAAGCACCCCGCCGCCGGAGAGGAAGCCGTCGAGCTGGGCGCGTTCGCCGAAGAAAGCTGGCTGCGGGCGGGCGACCCCCGGGACCAGCACCAGCTGCTGCTCTCGGCGTGTTCCGCCGCCGGATTCGTGCCCCGGATCACGCACAACGCGGTCGACTGGTTCGCGGTGTCGGCCCTCGTCTCCCACGGCCTCGGAATCTGCCTGATTCCCCGTCTGGTGCCGGTCCCGGCCGGCCATGACGTCGTCCGCGTACCGCTGACCGGAGACGTCCGGCCCACCCGCCGGGTCGTCGCCTTCATCCGGCGCGGCAGCCATGAGCGCCGGACGGTGAACCGCTGCCTCACCGCACTGCGCTCGGCGGCCGGAGCCTGGTCCGCCGGGCACGAGGGCTGACCCGGCCTCTGCCCCGGCGGCCGTTCCGTCCCGGACGGGGGCCTCATCAGGTGGTGATCGGCAGTTCCGCCGGCTCGTCGGAGGAGCCGTAGCCGGAGCGCCGGCAGAGCGGGCTGCTCCGCTCCGACGGCCGGACGATGAGCGTGCTGACAGACGGACGACGAGCGTGCTGAATCCGGAGCTGCGGGAGCGCTGTTCGAGGGCATCCAGGGCATCCAGGGCATCGAGGAGAGCCTCGTCGATTCCCCTGTTCCGCTGCGGCGGCGTGACGATGAGGTTTTCACTACCGGCCGGAGCGCAGCGCACCAACTCATCGAGTAATTCCGGCCGATGTGACCGAATGCGGCCCGTCTATCGACGCGTACACCGGGGAATGTGTGGTTCCTGTGTCCTTCCGGTGTGTTCGCGAGGAGCATGCCTGCGGACGGAGCGCCCCTTCGGTGCTCCGCAGGAAGGAGACCACCATGCGAAGACCTGTCCGAGCCTGGGGCGCGGCCGCCGTGACGGCACTTCTCGCCCCGCTGCTGACGGCCGTTCCGGCGCAGGCGCGGGAGACGGAACGCGCCGCCGGGACATGCCGGCCCGCCATCCAGGTCCTGGGCACCCTGCCCGGTACCGCGAGCAGCGAGGCCGACCGGGTCAAGGGACTCGGGCCCGGCGGTACCGCCGTCGGCACCTCGCGCGGCCTCCCGGTGTACTGGACCGGCACCCGCGTGCACCGGGTGCCGCTTCCCGCCGGGTACACCGGTGGTGAGGTCGAGGCGGTCAACAGCGGGGGCCTGATGGTCGGCAGCCTCCGGAAGCCCGGCGGGTCCGCCGCGTTCAGCTACCGGGCCGGGGCACGGTCGGTCGCCCTGCTGCCCGGCGGCTCCCGGGCCGCGGACGTCAACGACCGTGGCCTCATCGTCGGCGAGGGCCCGAAGGGCGGCGCGCTCACCGGTGTCGTATGGACCGGCACCCGCGTACTGCGCAGGCCGGCCCTGCCGGCCGGCTACAGGCTGATCGAGGTCACCGGCATCAACGAGGCCGGCCGCATCGTCGGGTCCGGCGAAGCCTTCGCGAACGACGAGTCCTGGACGGCCGGGCTCCTCTGGCCCGCCCGCGGCAACGCCCCGGCCGTGCCGCTCAAACCCTACTGGCCGGCCGGAGTCCCGTACGACTTCTGGTCGCCCGAGGACATCGACGACAGCGGACGGATCGTGGGAACCCACGACTACTCACGGCTGGACATCCAGAGCCCCGTCCACTGGCTGCCGCCCTACGAGAGCGAGACCCGGCCGGGGCTCCTCGCGGGCCGGACCAGCGGCACGTTCGAGGCCGTCAGCCCCACCACGAACGTCAGTGTGGGCACGGCCCAGGACAGCAGTTTCGACGGGCCTTTCCCGCCGGAGTCGGCCCCGCCCGTGCAGGCCCAGATCTGGCCGGGCTCCGGTCCGCTGCTGGCGCTGCCGAGGCTCGCGCGCGACGGCGCCTCCGAGGCGTACGCCGTCAGCGACGACGGCCGTGTCGGCGGCTGGGCGGCCGACGCCCGCGGGGCATCCCGGCCCGTGATCTGGACGTGTGCCCTCGCGCAGGCGTACCAGCCCTGAGCCCGTCCGGCCCGGCGGCCGACGAAGCGAGGCGCGCCGGGGGAGGCCGCACCCCATGACACCTGCCGCACCGACCGGACGTGAGCGTCGGTCGGTGCGGCAGGCGCATCATTCTCCGGGGTGCGGTGTCCGGCCGCCGCGAGGCGCGGCGGAACTCACCGGCGTGGCGCGGCCGGCCGGGCTACCGCTTCGGTCCCGCGACGGCGTAGACCACCGTGCCGACGACGGCGAGGACCAGGGCCGTCCAGGTGCCCGCCGCCGTGCCGGGCGGCAGCACCGTCCAGGCCATCACCTGGAGCGGCACACTCGTCGGGGACGGGGCGAAGAAGGAGAACGACAGCCACGCGATCGGCAGCGTCCACGCGTACTGCGCCCCGCACACCGTCGCCCCGAGCGCGGCCAGCCCCATCAGCCCCGCACTGTCGCGGACGACGAACGCGGTGGTGGCCAGGTCGCCCCCGCCCACGGCCTGCACCGCCGACAGCACCGCGCCGACGACCGTGCCGATCAGCAGCACATGCACCGCCCTCCGGGGCACCCAGCGGACCGCGGCCGTCCGGTCCAGCGCGACATCCTGCCCGCCCAGTCCGACCGACGCCGCCGTCACCCCCGCCACGAGGACGAGGACGGGCACCTGCGGGTCACCGGGCACTCCGCCGCCGTCCCGGGCGAGCGTCCACACCGTCACCGCGCTGAGCACCACCACGGCGAGCGACGCGGGCACCTGCCGCGAACGCGCGTACAGCGTCAGCCACCTCACCGGGAACCGCCCTCGGCCAGCACCTGGAGCGGGTGGTCCTCGCAGGTCACCGCGGCGGCGTGCATCGCAGTGATCCGCGACTGCTGTTCGGCCCGCGGCAGCGCCCGGAGTTCCTTCCACACCGGACGGGCCAACGCGAGCTGGTCCCGCACCCGGTGCTCGGTTCCGCGGAGGGGCTCGAGGCCGCCGAGGACCCAGCCCGCCGCGACACCCTGCGCGGCGATCTCGTCGGGCATGCCGCCCTCGCGATCGCTGCGGGGGGCGCACGTCGGCGCCATGCCCAGGGCGACCAGGGCCCGGGTCAGTCGCTCGCCCTCGGCGTCGGCGACGATCCCGTCGTCGAAGTCGACGAGCACAGCCGTGCGGGACCGCTCCGGCGTCGCGCCCTGCGCCCGCAGGGCGGTGCTCTCCCGGATGGAGACCGGAGCCCGGTCGCCCAGGGCGTCGCGCAGCAGACGCAGCGCCTTCTTGCCGGGGCCCGCGATATCGGCGAGCCGCGCCTGGTGCGTCTTCGCCACGCACACCGGGCCGTCGCACACCATCGCCGCTGCGGCCTTGTCCACGACGTACGTCCGGCGCGCGTCGGCGGGGAGGACGAGCAGGGCGATCGCCGCACCCGCCAGCACGGGGGTGAGGGCGAGCAGCCGGGTGCGCGGGGTCGCGGCGACCAGCAGAGCGAAGCCCGTGGCGGCCATCCCGAGCAGCCAGACCGTCTGCCCGAGGTGCACCGGGACGGAGAGCGTGAGGAGCGTCTCCCGCACCTGCGCCACGGCCGGTGACAGCAGCGAGACCGGGTTCGGCACCCCCGCCTCCGGTACCGCCGGGCTGTCCGACACCCGCAGGAGGTTGGTGAACACGAAGGCCGCCACGGCCAGCGCGGGCGGAGTGAGGGGCGACGGCAGAGCCCGCCCGACGCCCATGCCCAGCAGCGCCCCCGCGACCAGGGACAGGGCCCCCACCAGCGAGACCGGCAGCCAGCCGAGGTGCGTGTACGCGGTGCCGGCGAGCACCTGGACCCCGCCCACGAGGACGAGGAGCGCGAACGCCGAGGCCAGCGTGAGCGCGGTCGCGCCCGCCGGCATGGCAGCGCGGTGCCGGGCGGGCCGCGGTGTGGTCGTCAGCAGTTCGGTCATCCCCGAACGGCTGTCGCGCAGCCCCTGGAGCGCCCCGAACCCCACGGCGAGCGGCCACAGGAGGATCAGCAGGGAGCGGGTCCACATGGCCAGGGACGTCCACTGGGCCGTCCACCGCGCGGTGCCGTTCCACCAGAGTCCGGGAATCAGATACAGGAACGCCAGCGCGGCCGCCAGGACGACGCCACCGGCCCACGGGGCGGCGGACCGCTTCAGTTCGATGCGCAGGACACGGGCGTTCACCAGGCATTCCTTCCCTGCTCGGGGCTGAGCAGCAGCGCCGAGTACCCGCGCTCCAGCGGGCTGTCGCCCACGTGCTCGGGGCCGCCCGCCGCGGCCAGCTCGTCCGGGGTGCCCTGGAAGACCAGCCGGCCCTCGGCGAAGAGCACCACGTCGGTGCAGGCGGCGGCGACGTCCTCCACCAGATGGGTGGAGACGACCACACAGGTGTCCCTGCCCAGCTCCTGCAACAGCTCGCGGAAGCGCAGCCGCTGTGCCGGATCCAGGCCGACGGTCGGTTCGTCCAGCAGCAGGACCGCCGGCTCGTTGACGATGGCCTGGGCGATGCCGACGCGCCGCACCATCCCGCCCGACAGGGCCTTCATCCGGTCGTCGGCGCGGTCCGCCAGGCCCACCCGCTCCACGGCGCGCTGCACCGCCGCGGGGATGTCCGCCGGGGGCACCTCCTTCAGCCAGGCCATGTACTCGACGAACTCGCGCACCGTGAAGCGCTTGTAGTAGCCGAACTCCTGCGGCAGATAGCCGATCCGGCGCCGCAGCGCACGGTGCTCGCCCGTGCCGGTCGCGGACTCGCCGAGCAGCTCCAGGGTGCCCTCGGCAGGGCGCAGCACCGTGGCCAGCGCCCGGATGAGGGTGGTCTTGCCCGCCCCGTTGGGGCCGAGGAGACCGTGCACACCGGTGCCCAGCGACAGGTCGAGCCCGTCGACGGCCATCCGTCTCCGGCCGGCTCTGACCTTCAGACCGATGGCCTGGATCTCCCGCGTATAGGTCGTCGGTGCGATGTCGGCCGCGCTGACCGTGCGCATCATGAGGTGTTCCTTCCCGATGGTCAACGATGGGCTCCCAGCACGGAGTACGCGCCCCTGCGGGCGATCACGACACCGGTACCGAGAGCGAGGATCAGCGCCCACACGGGCAGTCCGCCCGACTGCAGGGCGAACGTCGTACGGCTGGTGGCCAGGGTCGGCGCCACGATCACGGCGGCCCACACGGCCACCAGCGCGACAGCGGCACGGGTCACGCCGATGACCCCGCCGAGCGCCAGGGTCGCCGAGGTGAAGGCCAGGGAGGGCAGCAGCCACTGTCCCGCCGTCACCCCCGTCACCAGGCCGGCCACCAGCAGCGCGGGGACGACCACGGCCAGCACGGACACGGTGCGCCGCAGTACCAGATAGAGCCCGGCCCGGGGTGCCGACGCCGTCAGCTCGTATGCCGGGTCGAGGCCGTGCGACCAGGACGCCGCGACACCGAGCACCGGCAGGACCGGGGCGAGCAGCAGCATCAGCGACACCTCGCCGGGTCCGGTGCCGGCCAGGTCGAGCAGCAGCGCGGCCAGCGTCACGCTCACGACCATGGCCAGCCACGGCACCATCGTGGGCGTCAGCCACCTCGACAGCCGTGCCGGCCGGAGCCGTTGCCGCGGCATCGAGGGGGTGGTGTCCAGCTGCGGTTCGAGGCCGGACCACACGGTGCCGACCAGCGCCGCCACATCGGGCGCCTGTTCCGAGACGGCCGCCGACAGCCGGTCCCGGCACACCCGGCACGCCTCCAAGTGGGCTTCCAGGGCCCACACCTCGTCGGCGGCGATGTCCGTGTCGCCGCGCGCGTAACCGTCGATGATCCGCATCGACGCGTGTTCCCCGCTCATGTCAGCGCCCTCCGCATCGCGATCCGGGCCCGGCGGGCACGGGTCTTGACCGTGCCTTCGGGCAGTCCGAGCAGGACCGCGGTCTCCCGGACGGACAGCCCGTCGAGAACCATGGCCTGCAGTACCTGTCTGAGCTCCGGCGCGAGGCGCCGCAGCGCGTCCCCGACATCGCCGCCGACGGTGGCCGCGAGCGCCTCCTCCTCGGCGGCGGGCGCCATGGGCCGCGCGGCAGCCGCGGGCGGCGGCTCCGCGTGGTGGGCCCGGCGCCGGAACGCGTCGACGAGGCGGCGCGCCGCGATCGTCCACAGCCAGCCCACGGCCGTCCCCCCGGCCACGCTCCCGGCGAACGCGCCCGCGGCGCGCCACACCGCCAGATACGTCTCCTGCATGACCTCGGCGACGATCTGCTCGTCCGCGCACCGGCGGCGCAGCCGCACCGCCATCCACGGCGACGTCCGCCGGTACAGCTCCTCGAATGCGGCGCGGTCGCCCTTGGCCACCAGCCGGACGAGGCGCTCCTCGTCCTGCTCGTGCAGCGCTGCCCTCACTGTTTTCACACCTGCTAGACGCCCGGCCCGCACGGCGGGTTTTCCCTTTGATGTGACCCCTGTCACAAGACGTCTCCGGGTTCAAGGGCCGGCCGTACTGCGTCAGGCGCTGGAGGGTTGGGGGAGCGCAGAGGGGCGGGCCGCACGTGGACTGTCACGGACGGACGCAGAGCAGGCACCCGTCCCAGTGGGGAAGGCCGCTCAGGAGCCGGTGCCGCACGCAGGAGGCCACCAGCGCTTCCTCCGGGCCGGGGAACTCCCCCTGGTCCCGCGGCTCATCGGGAGCCCGGAAGGCCGCCACCAGGTCCCGGAAATCGCGCAGGTAGTGATCGACGTGCGGCGGGTCGTAGCCCAGCTCGTCCCGGCGGTGCCCGGTCAGGGCGAGGTCGATGGCCCGCAGCACGAACTCCCTCGCCTGCTCCGGCGACGGGCTCCAGTCGATGTCCTCCAGGGAGAACCCCACCGTCCCACGGCCCATCATGTTCTGGTCCTGGAGCGTCACCAGCGAGGCGAACCGGAAGTGCCAGGGCGTGGCGGCAAGGTCCGACACGGCGAGCATGAGCACGTCGACGAAGACCTCGGTGCCACCGTTGGACAGGTACAGGGACCGGCCGTCGCCCCCGTCGAACACATTGCCCACCCCGTCACCCCACCGCGCGCCGGCGGGCTCGGCGATCGCCCTGTGCGGCGAGGCCGGCGCGGACCGCGGCGGCGCTCTCGTCGAGCTCGCCCCGCTCCCGTACCCTCCAGTCCGCGTCGATCCGGAAGCTGTCGCCGGCGAAGCGGGGAAAGACGTGCAGGTGCACGTGGAAGACCTCCTGAAAGGCGGCCTCCCCGTCGGCCAGGAAGAGGTTGATGCCCTCACAGCGCAGGTCCGAGCTGCGGAGCGCACCGGCGAGCCGGTGGGCCACAGTCCACACGTGGGCACCGAGCGGCTCCTCCAGGTCCTGCAGGCCCACTGCGTGTGCCCTGGGAACGACCAGCAGATGGCCCGGCGTGACGGGCCGGAGGTCCATGAAGGCCACCACCGCGTCGTCCTCGTGGACGACGCTCGCCTCGGCCCGACCCTGCACAATGGCACAGAACTCGCATCCGTCGGCGGTCATGCTCTCTCCCCGCGTCGGGGAGCAGCCCCGTGTTGGGGGAACTGCTCCGTGGTGGCGAACAGCTCCAGAACAGCAGAGCCCGGCGTCGGTGTGCGAACCGTTTTGTCGTCAGGTGCTCCGCACCGGGGACGTGACCTGCGGCCTGCGGCCGGGGTCCTGCACGCCCGGCCCCGTCGACCGGGCCGACGCGTGCGGCTCTCACCAGGGGCGGAGAGGTCCCGGCTGCCCGCGCCTGTCAGTTCCGGCCGGTGCTCATCGGGGCCGTCGGGCTCCACACGACCGCCGAACCGTCCGGCGCGCCCGGAATCACGCCGATGGCGACGGCCGGGCTCCGGCGCGGGGCACCCGCCTCCCCCAGCCCGCCACCGGGCCGAATCGCTGCCGGTACACCGAAGGGGCGAGTCCGGTCTCACGGCGCATCAGCGCGCGCAGATTCGCCGCGGTGCCCAGCCCACTGCGCCGGGCCACCACCTCGAACCGCGCCTCACCCCGCTCGATCAACCGGCAGGCCAGGGCCAGACGTTCCCCCGTGAGCCACGCCAGCGGCGTCGTCCCCACCTGCGCCCGGAAGCGCCGGTGCAGCGTCGCCGGGCTGACCGCGGCACGGGCGGCGAGGTCGGACACCGTCAGCGGTGCGTCCAGCCGTTCCTGCGCCCAGGCCAGGACCGGCGCCAGGGATTCGTCCGGCAGATCGGGCACCGGGCGCTCGATGAACTGCCGCTGTCCGCCGTCCCGGTGTGCCGCGAAGACCAGGCGACGGCTCACGGAGTTGGCGATCTCCGCGCCGTGGTCGCGGCGGACGATGTGCAGCCCGAGGTCGAGGGCGGCGGCACTGCCCGCGGCGGTGAGGATGTCGCCGTCGTCCACGAACAGCACGTCCTCCTCGAGCCGGACCGAGGGGAAGCGGTCCCGGAAATCCCCCGCCCACTGCCAGTGCGCGGTGGCCCGGCGCCCGTCGAGGACTCCGGCCTCGGCGAGGGTGAAGGCCCCGCTGCAGAAGCCGACCAGACGTGCGCCGCGCTCGTGGGCACGCCGTACGGCGTCGAGGACGGCCGGACGGCGGGGCACTTCGGTGTCGGGCCGGTTGGGGACGATCAGAGTCTCCGCCGTATCGGCCGCTTCCAGGCCGGCGACGCCCGTGAGCGCGAAGAACCCGTCGCGCATCCGGGTGAGCGGCTCGGGCGAACAGAGGCGGAAGTCGTAGAGGTCGCGGCCGATCTCGGGTCTGTGCAGGCCGAACACCTCAGTGGCGCAGCCGAGTTCGAACGGGTTCGAGTTCTCGTCCACGACCACGACGACCCGGTGCGGGGCCCGGGAGCCGTCCTGCGAGGAATCTTGCGGCATATGCGATTCCTAGCACTCACGGCCGCCGTGCTCAACCCGCGAGGATTCCCTCCATGCGCAACGAACCGACCATCCTCAGCGACGCCTTCGCCTCCTTCGACGCTCTCTGGAGCCCCCGCATCGTCACCCGCGTCAACGACTACGACGTGCGCCTCGCCAAGGTCGAGGGCGAACACCTCTGGCACGTCCACGACGACACCGACGAGTTCTTCCTGGTGCTCGACGGGGAACTCCACATCTCCCTCCGCGAGGCCGCCGGCGAGCGCACGGTCCGGCTCCCCCGAGGGGCGGTCTTCACCGTCCCCCGGGGCATCGAGCACAAGCCGTACGCACCCGCCCGCGCCGACCTCCTCCTCTTCGAGCCCACCGGGACACCTACGGTCGGTGACCGCCACGACGAGATCCCGGACCATGTCGACGCGACGACAGGGCACGCCCTCGATCTCTGAGACGGCAGGCACCGGTGGGCCGACAACACTCCCTTCACGGCTCACCGGGTCCAGGCCGGCCACCGTCGGCCGTCGCACGCCGGGCCGCCCACACCAGCAGCAGGCAGGCGAGCGACCCGAACACGGCGTTGCCCACCAGATCCGCCCGTGCGGAGCCGCCGGACTCGGGCCGGACCGGAAAGGCCACCCACACATAGGTGAGCACGGCACCGGCGGCGGCCGCGAACCGATGACGGGCATCCCAGCCCGCCCGGCGGGACCACCGGCTCAGCCACCACCCGCCCGCGGCAACCGCCAGGCACCAGACGACGACCCCGATCCACTCGTACCAGTCGGCGGTTACGACGTTGAGCGGACCCCAATAGGCACTCGTCACGGCCAGCCCCGCCAGGCCCACCCGCCACGGAGCCGGCGCGCGCCCCGGCAACGTCCGGAGCCGCACCGTACGGATGCGGAAGGCCACGGCGATCAGCACCCCGATGACCAGTGCCGTGCCACCGAGCTGGGCCGGTGAAGCGACGAAGTGCTCCACCGCGTAGTTGCCCCGGAAGACCAGCACCGCACCCGCCGCGTACACGCCGGCCACCACACCGAGACCGGCGCGCCCCAGCCATGGGTCGCTGCGCCGCGTCCGGGTCAGCGTCTCCACCAGCGCGATCGGTACGCAGATGCTCCACACCGTGTGCAGCGCGAGCGACGCCTGAGTCAGCTCGACACTCATGCCCGGAAGCGGCAGATAGGAATCGCCGTGCAACAGGTCGGCACCCGCGTAGGAGTCGTTCCACAGCAACTGGTCGACAGGCCCCTCCTCGATCAGTGCGTACGCCGCCGCGAGGAGCACCATCGTCGGCCAGCCGCCGCCACTGCGCCGCCCGATTTCCCGCACGAGCAGGGCCCCACAGCCGTACATCGGCGCCAGCATCACGCCGAGCGGAAGTTCCGCGAGGGTGAGATTGCCCAGCAGGAACTCACCGACGAACGGAGCCAGGAGGAACAAGGCGAACGGGGGCGCGAGGCGGCGTAATAACGGCATGGCGCCAACCGTACGGACCGGCGGCAGCACCGCACGTCCGCCGATGGTCTTCGGGTACGGAACGAAAGTCGCGGCACCGGTGTCTGCACACTCGCCGCGAAACGGGTGAACGAACCGGTCGAGGCCGCCGACGAGAAGCAGCTCAGCAAGACCATCGCCCGCTACGGCCGCGTCGATCATTCGTGCAACGATGAGCTCGGGTTCTGAACCGGCCTTCCGTAGTTGCGGACTGCAATCCGGCAAGAAGCCACCTACAGGAGGGCACACGCTCATGCGCACTCTCTACGTCGTCACCCATCCCGAGGCGACGCACCACGTCGAGGGAATCGTCGGTGGATGGCATGACTCGCAGCTGACACCCGTCGGCGTCCGCGCGGCGACCTCCATCGCCCAGGCTCTGCGGGCCCGGATCCCGGACGGCGCCGAGGTGGAGCTGTTCACTTCGGATCTGCAGCGCACCCTGCGGACGGCGGATGAGGTGGCCGAACTGTTCGGCGTGAAGCCGATTCCGGATCACCGGCTGCGGGAGAAGTCCTACGGCCGGGCGGGAGGAAAGCCGCAGGAGTGGCTGGACCGGCGCTTCGTCCCGCCGCCGGCTGTCGGGGAGCGCATGGACCACGACGAAGGCGTGGAGGGTTCCGAGACCAAGGCCGAGTGGGCGCGGCGCATCTACGCGGCCACGGACGAGATCCTGCGGAACCCTTGCGAGCATCAGATCATCGTGACGCACGGCGGCTCCCTGACGTTCGTCGTGGCGTCCTGGATCAAGATGCCGATCGAGTCGGCCGGCTATGCCAGTTTCCGGGCCCCCTCCGGCAGCATCACCACCCTGCGCGAAGACGACTTCTTCCACAACCGCAACGTCATCAGTCTCGGTGACACCCGCCATCTCGACTCCGCCCGGACCGGCTGACCTCAACCTGGCCCGCTTCGACGGCCCGCCGCCCTCACGGGCGGCGGCCCTCACGGGCGGCGGGCCGTCCCATGCCATGGCGTCATTTCTCGTGAACTTCCCGAGCCTGTCGACCTGCATCTGCTGCCCGAAGTGCCGGACAAACGCTGCTGCCGAAAGTGAACGAAGCCAGGGGTCCGTCGGGGGCCGGGGGCGGGGGCGTCCTTCAGCGATCGTTCGCCGCACCCCTCCCGGACACATCGGTGGCGCCGACGGGCTGCCGGACTGCCGGGCGGCTATGTTCTGGACTGTGGAGACCTCACCGATAACGATCCGGCTCACCCCTGACGAGGCATTGGTCCTCTCGGACTGGCTGGAGCGTGTGCAGATGACCGACCTGGACCGCATGGTCGATGACCCGGCGGTGTGGGCCCCGATCCATAAGATCGCGGGAACGCTGGACAAGGCCCTCCCGTGCATCTTTGCCTCCGACTACGCGGAGTGGCTGGAGGCCGCGCGTCAGCGTCTCCGGCCGGCGGCCGAGGAGGAGGCCGACGCCTCCTGATCATGGTTGTTCCTCCGCCGTCCCCCGCCCGGCTGATGGCTCTGGGGCACGGACGCCTCCGTCCGGCCCCGGGCACCCGGGACGACGCCGCCCGACCCGTAGCGGCCATGATGCCTGCTCATGAGGTGCAACCGGCCTGCTTACGGTGGTCCCGGGGCGTGGAACCGTAGGCGGTGCGGAAGGCGCGGCTGAAGTCCGTCGCGCGGGGAAACCCCCACCGAGCGGCTATGGCGTGAATCGGTGTGGTGCGCAGTGCCGGGTCGGTGAGATCGAGCCGGGCGGCTTCCAGGCGTTGGTGACGTATGCGGGCCCCGACCGTGGTGTCTTCGTTCCGGAACAAATGGTGAAGATACCTGACGGATATGTGGTGCGCCGCGGCTATCCCGGCAGGGGTCAGATCGGGGTCGTGCAGGTTCTGCCGGATGAAGTCCTGAATGCGCAGCAGGAGGGTCCGCTGACGGGTCTCCGGGTCCAGGCAGTTCTCGTCCTCGAGGACATGGGCGAAGAGCGCCGCCACCAGATCCGTCACCACCATTCCCAGCCGGGGCGCGTCGCTGGGCCGATAGGCACTGGTGTCAGCGGTCAGTTGGGTGAGGAATTGCGCCAGCAGTGCGCCCACCCCCGTCCGCCCGTTCATCCGGTGCCCGACCACCTGGCCGGTCCTTCCGTGCGGCAAGGGCACCAGTGCCTTGGGAATCTCGAGGCCCACGCTCCTGATGACCTCGCCGCCCGTAAGGATTTCGTAGGGCACGGAGGAGTCGTTGCAGTGCAGGTCGTGAGGGAGGTAGTGAGCCTCTCGCTTTCCCCAGGTCGCATAGCCCTCGCCCTGCAGCAGGAGGGAGAGGTGGAACACCTCGGGATCGGACTGGCGGATCTGACGGGGCGTGCGCCGGAACGTGAGGGGATGGTAGGAGGCGGGCCACATCGACACCGATCCCAGATCGATCAGGCGTTGGGTGGCCCGGTAGTCATCGGCGTAGTCGCTGCTGAGATGCATGGGCGCATGGGTCTTTCCCATGCGCTCCTGCCAGTAGTCGAACCGGTCGGCCGGCGCCACGGTCTCGCTCCGGAAAAGCACTTCGTTCAACATGTTCTTCTCCCTGTTCCGGTGAGTTTAGGTCAGTCCGCCGCCGGACCCTCCTCCGGGCGGAATGCTGGGCCATTCGCGGCATTAACAGCAGCCGGCGGTCCCGCCGGATCGTGTCGTACGGACCGGTCCTGTTGCCGGCCGTGGGTGCGCCCTCGCCGCTCATGTGGCTTTCCTTCGCTGCTTCCGGAGTATCCAGTGTGGTCATCGACGCTCGCCGACGCCGTCGGGGCCTGCGCCGGCCGCCGCTGCGCAACGGCCGTGAACTGCGCCCACCGGCAGTCCGGTCGGCACTCGTGACGGCCGCCGTCACCGTCGGATTCCGGGCCCCGTGGTCGGGCGGCATCAGCACGCCGGTGCCGCCCGACGCGGCGACCGAGCGTCGGCACGCCGCGCCGATCCGGGACCATCGCATCCTCGGTACCCTGTGCGACGTGACGACGCACAGGACCGTCGGCGTGAGTGTCGACGCGATGATCGAGGACCTCAGGACGCTCGTCGAAGTGGAGTCCCCCTCGCGCGATCTCGACGCCTTGAGGGCTTCGGCCGAAGCCGTCGCCGCTGTCATCGAGAGCCGCCTCGGCGGGCGGGCGGTTCTGGTGGAGAGCGAAGCCGGCCCGCACGTCCACTGGTCGGCCGGCGGCGATCCCACCGTGCTGATCCTCGGTCACCACGACACGGTGTTCCCGCTCGGCACCCTCGAACGCCGCCCGTTCACGGTCCGGGACGGCCGGGCGACCGGCCCCGGAGTCTTCGACATGCTCGGCGGCCTGGTGCAGGGCGTTCACGGCCTGGCGACGCTGGAGGACCGGTCGGGCGTCGAGATCCTGGTGACCGCCGACGAAGAGGTCGGCTCCCGCTCCTCCCGGCCCCTCATCGAGGAACGGGCCCTGGCCTGCGGCGCGGTACTCGTGCTCGAAGGCGCCGCGGACGGCGGACCCCTGAAGACCGGCCGCAAGGGCTGCGGAACCTTCCAGGTCTCCATCACGGGCCGGGCCTCGCACGCGGGCCTCGAACCCGCGGCCGGGGTCAATGCCCTGGTCGAGGCAGCACACCAGGTCCTGGACATCGCGGCGCTCGGCCGGCCCGGCATCGGCACGACGGTCACCCCGACCGTCGCGTCGGCGGGAACCCTGGACAACGTCGTTCCGGCCGAGGCGACCGTCATCGTCGACGTCCGGGTCGAGACGGCCGGCGAGAAGGACCGGATCGAGGCGGCGTTCGCGGCGCTGGCACCACACCTCGACGGGGCCCGGATCGTGGTTCAGGGAGCCATCGGCCGGCATCCGATGCCCGAGTCGGCGTCGGCCGGGCTCTTCGCGGTCGCCGAGCGGTTGCTCCCCGGCATCGAAGGCACGGCAGTGGGCGGCGGAAGCGACGGCAACTTCACCGCCGCGCTGGGAGTGCCCACACTCGACGGCCTGGGGGCGGTCGGGGGCGGTGCCCACGCCGACCACGAGTACCTGCTGATCGACGCCATGGCCGAACGGGCGGGACTCGTCGCCGGACTGGTGAACGCTGTGCGGAACGGCACCCGGAAGTGAACGCGGCCCTGCCCGGCCTGTGAGCGGTCACGCGAGCCCCCGCATCGGCGATCGGAGGCTCCCGGGCGTCCCTCCGGCAGAGCCCGGACACCACCACCCGCAGCCGACTCCCCGCCGATCAGGCACACCAGGTCCCGCTGAGGCCCGGCTTGGGGCGGAGCCGCGCCCCGTCACACGGCGACAACCGCCTCACGAGCTCCGGGCCTGATCCGGCCGGGACGGCGGGGCCCCACTCTCGCGCCGGGGCAGCACGAGCAACTCCGAGGTGCGGGGATGCGGCAGAACCTCCACCGGCTGCCGGTAGACGCGGGTGAGCAGTGCCGCGTCGAACACCTCGCCCGGGGTGCCCTCCGCCACCACTCGCCCGTCGTGCAGCACCGCCGTCCGGTCCGCATGGGCGGCGGCGAGGCCCAGGTCGTGCAGGACCACGACGACCGCGTCCCCGGCGGCAGCCCGCTCCCGGCCCAGCCGCAGGACCAGTTCCTGATGGCGCAGATCGAGGGCGGCGGTGGGTTCGTCGAGCAGCAGGAGCGGGGCCCGCTGGGCAAGGACGCGGGCGAGCGCGGCCCGGGCCCGCTCACCTCCGGAGAGCGCGGAGAACGGGCGGGCGGCAAGCTCGGTGATCTCGGTCGCGGCCAACGCCTCCGCCACGGCCGGTTCGTCCTCGTCCTCGGCCGTGGTGCCTGCCCAGGGGCCCGGCCCATGCGCACGACCTCCGCCACCGTGAAGGGGAAGGAGAGCGTGGCGGACTGGGGGAGCACGGCGCGGCGCAGCGCCAGCTCGGCCGCTGCCCACCGGCCCGCAAGCCGGCCCGCGATGCGCACCGCGCCGGACTCGACGGGCAGATCGGCGGCCAGGGCCGACAGCAGCGTGGACTTGCCGGCGCCGTTGGGCCCCACGAGCGCGAGCACCTCCCCGGCCCGTACGGCCAGGTCGACGTCGTCCAGCACGGTACGGCCGGCGAGCCGCACGCGGGCCCCGCACGCCTCGGCCGCGGTGGCGCCGCGGGGCAGCGGCTCGGGCACCTGCCGGGGCCGCGCCCGGAGCAGCCGTCTCACGCCCAGCCTCCCTGCCCGCGGCGGGTCCTGCGCAGCAGCCAGAAGAAGAACGGACTGCCGAACAGTGCGGTGAGTACACCCAGCGGCAGTTCCGCGGGCTGGGCCGCCGTCCGTGCCGTCAGATCCGCCGCCACCAGCACCAGCGCTCCGCCGAGCGCGCTGCCGGGGATCAGGAAGCGGTGTCCGGGACCGGCCGCCATCCGCAGCAGATGCGGCACCAGCAGTCCGACGAAGGTGATGATGCCCGCGACGGCGACCGCGGCCGCCGTGAGCAGGGCGACGACCAGGATCAGCATCATCCGCAGCCGTTCGACATCCACGCCGAGGTGGCGCGCCGGGCGCTCGCCGAGCGCGAGCAGGTCCAGCTTGCGTGCGTACAGCGGGGCCACGGCCAGGCCGGCGAGCGCACACGGCAGGACCGCCAGCACTCTCGGCCAGGTGGCGTGCGCGAGGGACCCGAGCTGCCAGAACGTGATCTGGGTGAGCTGGGCGTTGTCCGCGCAGAAGACGGCGAGTCCGATGAGCGCCCCGGCGAAGGCGTTGACCGCGATCCCGGTGAGGATGAGGGTGACGACCTCCGTCCGGCCCTCCGAGCGGGACAGCGCGTAGACGAGGAGAACGGTGAGCAGCCCGGCGGCGAACGCGCAGGCGGTGACCGTCCAGGTGCCGAGGACGTCCAGGCCGAGCGCGATCGCTCCGACCGCGCCCACGGCGGCACCGGAGGAGATGCCGATGACGCCCGGCTCGGCGAGCGGATTGCCGAACATGCCCTGCATCAGGGCCCCCGCGCAGCCCAGCGACGCCCCGACCAGCAGGGCGAGCACCACCCGTGGCAGCCGCACGTTCCACAGCACGCTCTCGCCGACCCGGTCGAGCGGGGCCCCGCCCAGGCCGGCGCGGTGGAGGAGCGAGTCCAGCAGACCACCCAGCGGTATCCCGTACGCGCCGAGCGCCGCGGACAGCAGGGCGAACAGCGCCAGGGCGGCGGCGAGGACGGCGGTGAGCACAGCGGTCCGGGTCCCGCGGGTGGTGCGGGCCACGGGGGACTTCGCCTCGGGCGCCGTCGCCCGTGGGGCGTCGCGGGCCGGCGCGCTCACCGGCGGTCCGCGCTGTGCAACTGCCGCACGAGGCTCTTCAGCACCTGGTCGGTACGGGGGCCGTAGTTGAGGAGCACGCCGTCGTCGACGGTGACGACGCGGCGGTCCAGGCCCGCGGGGGTCTCGGCGACGCCCGGCACCTTCAGCAGCCCGTCGACCCCGCCGACGGAGTCGAGTCCCTCGGTCATGACGAGGATCGCGTCGGGCGCCGCCTCGGCGAGTGCCTCGCTGGTGATCGGGGTGAAGTCCTTGGCGAGTCCGGAGGCCTTGCCCGCGTCGACCGCACCCGCGGTCTCCAGGAGCGAACTCGCGCCCGAGCCACGTCCGCCGAGCAGGTACACGGAGGCGGAGCCGCGGACGTAGAGAAACGCGACGCGGGGCTTGCGGCTGGTGGCGGGGATGGCGTGGCGCACCGCCTCGACCCGTCGTTCGGTGCGCTCGCGCAGTTCGGAACCCGCCCGTCGCACCCCCAGCGCCGCGGCCACCGCGTCGATCCGGCGGCCGATGTCGGACATCCGGCGCGGTGGATCGAACACGACGAGCGGGATGTCGGCGTCCCGTATCTGGTCGATGGCCTCGGCCGGTCCGGTGGTGGTGTCGGCGAGGACGACGCCGGGCCTGAGGGAGAGCACACTCTCCGCGGAGACATCGTGGGCACGGGTGACGACGGGCAACTCGGCGGCCTGTTCGAAGGTGGCGGTGATGTCCCGGGCCACGACGCGCCCGCCGAGGCCCAGCGTGAAGACGATCTCGGACAGCGAGCCGCTGAGAGGAACGATCCGGTCGATGTCGTGCACGGTCACCCGGCGTCCGTCGGCGGACCGCACCGTGGCCGGAAGCGTGGGCCGCGGGGTGCTCCGCAGGGGCTCCACCCGGTCGGCGGGACCGGCGGGGGCAGCCTTGCTCTCCGGGCCGGTGCCGCTTCCCCCGCAGCCGGTCAGCGCGAGGAGCGCCAGCAGGACGAACAGGACGGGGAACGGTCCGGCGAGCCGCGGCCGGTGACCCAAGACCCCGGCCGATAAGGGCAGTTGATCCACGGGCAAGCCTCTCCGCGCTGATGCGCTGTTCCGACCTGACGGGATGTAGCTTAGGTTAGCCTTACCAAGCTTCTCCAGGTGTGGGAGGGGCTCGTGATGCTGTCGTTCAGGCCAGTCCGTACGCTCGTCGTGGGCTCCGCACTCGTGCTCTGCGCCGCCTTGCCGAGCGGGATGCTGCCCGGTTTGGCGCCGACCGCCGCCCGAGCGGCGGAGCGCACCGTCGAGGGCGGGCGGCTGGACTGGGGCATCAAGTCCTCGTTCCAGAGCTACGTCACCGGGCCGGTCGCCCGGGGCAGTTGGAGCCTGCGGGGCGGGGCGGCGACGGTCGGCGGCAGCCGGTTCCGCTTCCACTCCGCCCACGGCTCGTACGACCCGGACAGCGGAGCCTTCGACGCGGCCTTCACCGGCGGGGTGCGCTTCGTCGGCCACCGCACACGCGACGGCGCGCACGAACTGGACCTCACCATCAGCCACCCCACCGTGCGCCTGCGCGGCGGAGCCGGCGGCGCGACCCTGTACGCCGACATGACGAGCAAGGCCCGGGGCACGGGGGAGGTCACCACGGCCACCCGGGTCCCCCTGGCCTCGCTCGACCTCAGCGGGGTGACCATGCGCGGCGGCGGCGCCACCGTGACCCTGAACAACCTTCCGGCGAAGCTCACTTCGCGCGGCGCGAAGGCGTTCGCGGGCTACTACACCGCAGGCACGGCCCTCGACCCGGTGAGCCTGTCGGCCGACGTCACGACGGCCGTGCAGAAGCCGGGCGCCGGTCCCGGCCCGAGCAGCGGGCGGGAGAATTCCCCAGCGCGTGGCACCTTCGCGGACGCGGCCGTCGACTGGGGCGTGCGCCGCACCTTCCGCGAGTACGTCAGCGGGCCGATCGCCCGGGGCGAGTGGCGGCTGTCCGAGGGGGCCCAGGACGGTGGCGCGCTGTTCCGCTTCTCCCGCGGCAAGGGGACGTACGACGAGTGCCGGGGCACCCTCCACGCCGCCTTCCAGGGCCGGTTGCGCTTGCGGGGCAAGGGTCTGGACCTCGCGCTGAGCGGGGTGTCCGTACGGGTCGCGGACGGCCGGGGCACGCTGTCGGCGGATGTCACCCACAGCGGCTCGAAGAACCGGGACGTGCCGCTGGCCACCTTCGTGGCCGAGCGGATCCGCCCCGAGAACGGCCTGATCACGGTGGCCGAGGCGCCGGCCGTGCTCACCGCACGCGGCGCCATAGCCTTCGGCGGCCTCTACCGCACGGGCGCCGCCATGGATCCGGTCTCGCTCGCGGTCGCCGTCGACGACCGGGCCGTACTCCCGCCGCTGCCGGACCTCGGCAGCTCCGCGTCCGCCACCCCACGGCCGTCCGCCACGGCCCGGACCGGGCACACCGCCGCATCACCGAAGGCGTCCGACACGTCGTCCCCGTCCGCCGGTCCGTGGGTGGCCGCCGGGAGCGGTGCGCTGCTCCTGGCCGCGGCGGCCACCCTCGTACTCCTGCGCAGGCGCCGCACCACGGCCGCGCCGCGGGACTGACGCCGCCCCACCTCGGCCACGCGACTCCCACCTCTCCTTCTCCGCCGACCGCTCTCATCCGACTCCGCCCAGGAGGCACCGACCATGACCGCCCCTTCGACCACGCCCCGCAGACGCGCGCGGCGCGGTGCGCTGGCACTCGCCGCGGCCGTCGTCGCCGCGACCGCCTTCGGCGCCACCGCCGCGGTGCTGCCCGCCCACGCTGCCGAGGAGGCGCCGAAGCTGGAACTCAAGGACGGCACCCTGGAGTGGGGGGTGAAGGAAGGGTTCCGTAAGTACGTCACCGGGCCGATAGCCCACGGAAGGATCGAGGTGGCCGACGGAGCCCGTCAGGCACCCGGCAACGGCCCGTTCACCTTCACCGCCGGCACCGGCACGTACGACACGTCCACCCACGCCGTGACCACCACCTTCAAGGGCAGCGTCCGCTTCACCGGCCACGCCGGCGCCCTCGACCTCAAGCTCACCGACCTCCATGTGCGGACGAAGGGCACCTCGGGCGCGATCACCGCCGATGTCACCTCGTCCGGCCGGACCAGCAATGATGTCGCACTCGCCGCTCTCGATCTGTCGCAGGTGCGGCCGAGCACCGGGGAGGGCGGCAGGATGACGTTCGCGAACATCCCGGCGAAGCTGACCGCCGACGGGGCCAAGGCGTTCAACGGCATGTACCAGGCAGGGCAGGCGCTGGACCCGGCCACCCTGGCGGTGACCCCGGGCGGCCCGGTCGGGCCGGCTCCCTCGGCCACGCCCCCCACCTCCACGGCACCCGCGCCGACCGCGGCTCCCACCCCGTCGGCCCCCCGGACGGTGCCCGGTCCGGCCGAGGCGCCGGGCAATCGGCCCACGGTCTCCTCCGGCGGGACGCCCGGGATCGCCGACGGCCGTCTCGACTGGGGAGTGAAGAAGTCCTTCCGCACCTACGTCACCGGCCCCGTCGCCAAGGGGAAGATCCGCCTCAGCGGCGGAGCCGTCCGGCACGCGAGCGGCTACCGCTTCCCCGACGGCAAGGGCTCCTACGACGCCGACCAGGGATCACTCGACGCGAAGTTCGCCGGTGCCGTCCGCTTCACCGGCCACCACGGCTCCCTGGATCTGAAGTTCAGCGATCTGAGCATCCAGGTGAAGGGCGCCAAGGGCGCACTCGTCGCCGATGTCTCCTCCAAGGACCGGGAGACGGGCAAGGTGACCCACAGCAGCGACGTCCGGGTGGGCGCCCTGACGGTGGGCTCCGGCTCCCTCGAAGCGGAGGGCGACCTCATCACCCTCGAGAAGATCCCGGCCACCCTGACCGCCGACGGAGCGAAAGCGTTCGGCGGCTTCTACGCGGCGGGCGACGCCCTCGATCCGGTCACCGTGGCCGTCTCCCTCGACGAGGCCGCCCGGCTGCCCGGCGGCACCGGCAGCGGCTCCGGGACGGTCGGATCGACCGAGGGTACCGGGGGAGCCGTGACCGGAGGCGATGTCACCGGCGGAACCGGATCCCTCGCCTCCACCGGCGCGGGCGTCCCCGGCGAGGCGCTGGGCTGGGCCGCCACCCTGGTGGCGGCCGGCGCCGCGGCCGTCCTCCTCGCAGCCCGCCGGAGCACCGGATGCGCCGCCTCCACCGAATCCTGACGGCACGTCACAGTCGCCTGCTGCCCCGGGCGGCCGTGACACCGAAGGGCTGCGCGCGCCGCCCACGCCCCGAGGTGGCTGCGCGCCGCCTCAGGAACACCAACCGCATCAGCAGACGCTCCCTCCGCGAAGCATCCCCGCCGGGACGGGGCCGTTCCTATGCTGAGGGGATGGAGTGGACGGCCTTGGCCGCAGTGGTGCTGGGCGGTGCGATCGGCGTGGGCAGCACCCTGGCCACGGACCGGGCCCGCTGGCGCAGGGACAGCATGACGCAGGACCGCGAAACGCTGCGGTCGGTGTACGTGCAATACCTGGAGGCGCTGGCCCAGGCGCGCGACGTCGTCTCCCATGCGAGCCGCGAGGTGAACCGGCCCGAAGAGGAACGCCGGCACATGGTCTGGACGGTCTTCCAGGACCACGAGGTGTACGCCAAGCAGTACGCGCTCGAACTGATAGCGCCCCTCGACGTCGTGGAGCAGGCCCAAGAGGTCGCCGCCGGGCTCCTGGCCTACCGCGAAACGGTCGTGCGCGGCGAGACGTGGAGCGATGCCGACTGCACAGCGGCACGGCGCGCCTTACGGGAGTCCAGACGCGCCTTGATGACGGCCATGCGCACATCCCTGGCCCGCCCGCAGTAGGCGCACCGCTCGCGGGGAGCGTCGGCCGTCGGTGATGGGGGAGGACGTCCTGCTCGAAAGTCCGCTCCACGGCTTCGAGCGGGCGTGTTCGACGGGGTTGACGCCACGACCGGATGGTCTTGACGCCCCGACCGGCAGGAATACGTCTGCGACCGCCAACCGCTGCTCACCGGTCGCACGGACCGGACCGTCTCTCGTTCGTGTGTTCGCGTGTGCACTAAGGTGTTCATCCTGGCGCACCGAGCGCCCGCGCCGTACTGAACTCCCTACGCGCGGGCCGCGGTTCGTCGTGCGAACGGGGACGCACGAACACCTGCCGAGGAGCCACACATGTCCGAGAAGCCCAGCGAGGCCGCCCTGACCGCAGGTGTCCGCCCCCCACTCCCCGGCAGCCCGCTGTGAGACAGGCGGACCAGCCGCGGCCGCTCAACCGGGCGACGCCGTCCGAACGCGGGGATCGGGGACAGGAAGTGCGTCCTCGGCGTTCCGACTGTTCCCGGTGACGGCTCCGGGGCGGGAGACAGGTGTTGGCATGCGCCTTGCGCCTGCCGCTTGTCCTGCCCGCCCGTGCCCGGTTCCGTGCGGACGGCGCTGCCCGGGATCAGTGGTGTTGACCAGCGAATGTTCTTCTGCGAAAGGAAAAACGGGGACGTGCGCTTCACAGGAAAGCGTCGCATATCCATCGCCGTGTGCGCGGCGGCAGCGATCGTGGGGAGCCTGCAGCTCTCACCCAGCGCCTTCGGCACCGACGACGAGGAGCCGGGGGCCGCACACCGGGCCGCGGCACCGTCGAGCACCATGGCAGCCCACTCGGACTCGGTGGACTCAGGGAGCTCCGACACCGACGGGACGACCTTCGAGCAGGGCGTCATGGCTCTGCGGGAGGCGCCCACGCCCCGCGCGGCCGCGGCCGCGCCGCCCCATGGCGAAGGGTGGAAGCTGACCGGCGCGACCAAAATGCTGCCGGGCGGCTACACCATCAAGTTCTACGACCAGAAGGCCGTGGACTGGCTGGCCCGCTATGTGAAGGCGACCGCTGCCGACCTGCAGCACGTCACCAACCTCCCCTTCACCGTGGATACCCGGCCGGTGGGGTGGGACTACCGCAGGCCCAAGGGTGAAGTCGTCATCGGAGTCCTGAAGCGTCCGTGCGTGCCGCCCAAGGACGGCGGTACCGGATGGAAGGTCGTGCACGACGGCTCGGGGAGCCCGAACCTCAGTTGCGGTTTCTCCGCAGCGTCGCTCCCGTCCACGGTGACCAGCGGACATGCCTACATCGACAGCGAGTTCTTCACGGCGGACGGCAAGCCGACGCCCTCCATGGGCGAGACGTACATGCGCAACCACATCAGCCACGAACTGGGGCACACACTGGGGCTGACGCACGCGAATCGCAGCTCGACGCGCGGCGATTGCGTCAAGGGCAGCGACTCCGGAGAGAAGCCCGTCATGTGTACGCCTGCCATGGCCTACCAGGACAAGCGGGCCGGCTCCTACGTCCAGCAGTTCGATGTGCAGGGACTGCGCTTTCTGGCCCGCGGCGCCGGAGCGACGCCACCCCCGCAGGGCAAGGTGACCGGCCTCGGCGGCAAGTGCCTCGACGTCAAGGGCGGCAAGGCGGCCAACGGCACGCAGATCCAGCTCTTCACGTGCAATGCCGGCGTGGCGCAGTCCTGGATCGTGGGGAAGGACGGCACGTTCCGTGCGCTCGGCAAGTGTCTCGACAACGCACGCAACGCGAGCACCGACGGCAACAAGATCGGCCTCTCCGACTGCCACGGCGGGGCGGCGCAGCGCTGGTCGGTCAACGCCAAGGGCCAGATCGTGCACGTCGCGTCGGGCAAGGTCCTCGACGTGACCGGCGGCAGGACCACCAACGGCACCAAGGTCCAGCTCCACGCACCGAACACCAACAAGCGTCAGATCTGGGCCGCTCCGAAGTAGCCGGCCGAGGACACCCCCGACCGACGTGAGGGGCCGAGCCGGGCATCAGCCCGGCTCGGCCCCTTTCGCGTGCGCGCGCACTGCGGCGCGGCCGGAACTCGGGCGACGTGACGGCGGGAGCCGTCCGGCCGGAGAGATCCGCGGCATCACGTCGGCACCTGCGCGGACGGCGAAACCAGCCTGATGGAGGGTAAGGAATCCGCCATGCGAGATGGAATCCGGCAAGCGTTGACGAGGGCTGAACGCGCTGCCATCCTGCTGTACGTGAGCCAATCCGAGAATTTCGTCGTGCGTCTGCACGTCGATCTGCGACGCCAAGCCAGCGCCATCTGTGCCGTTGGCCGCTGAGTCGGTCGCGCTCGACTCTCTCACTCTTTTTCCCGCTCGGCATCCGAGGGTTTCCGCTGCCCCTGCAGCGCGGTGAGACCTGCCTTCGCCATCCGTTCCTCAGCCTTCCTCGAATCTCCCTCATGAGGTGACGGGAAAGGCCGCACGGTGATGCATTCGCTCACCCGTGCGCGGATTCATCGGACCATGCCGTGCGGTGATTCGGCCTGCCCTTCACGTCGCCTTCCGCAAGGGATCCCTTCATGCCTGCAGCTCGTTCCAGACGACAATTCATGACGCTACTCGGCGCCTCGGCCGCAGCGGTGAGCTGCGGCAGGTCCGCGGGCGGCTCATCCGGGAAGCAGGCCCGAACACTCCGGTACCAGGGCTGGGCGGGCCAGGTCATCGTGCCGGAGCTCGCCGAGGACCTGGGGTATCTGGGTGATGTGAGGCTGGACTGGGTCGGCAACACGATCAGCGGCCCCCAGGACATCCAGTCCGCCGCCACGGGGCAGATCGACTTCGGAGGAGCCTTCAACGGCGCGGTCGTCAAACTGGCCGCGAACGGCGCCCCCATCACGTCCGTCATCAGCTACTACGGCTCCGACCAGCACGCGTACAACGGCTCATCTTCCGCGACCAGCACCTGGACGACGCCGCCCAGCTCCGCTTCGCCTCCCTCTTCGGAGAGCTGACCACCGCGCACCCCACGGTGCCGTCCGTCGAGGAACAGCCCAGCATCCTGCCGGTCGACGCCGAGGAGGGCATCCGTGCCAACCACTGGCACACCGACGTCACCTTCGTCCGCACACCGCCGAAGGTGTCCACCCTGCGCGGCATCGTGGTCCCGCCCTACGGCGGCAACACGCTCATCGCCAACTCGGGCGCCGCCTACCGGGACCTGCCCCAGCCGCTGCGCGAACTGGCCGACAAGCTGTGGGCCGTCCACACCAACGACTACGACTACGCCGCCCCCAAGAGCGACAAGGCGGCCGAGCACCGCAAGCGCTTCGTCTCCCGCAAGTACCGCACCGCCCACCCCGTCGTCCGCGTGCACCCCGAGACCGGTGAACGCGGCCTGTTCATCGGTGGGTTCGCCCAGAGCCTCATCGGCCTCGGCCCGTCCGAGTCCCGCGATCTGCTGCGGATCCTCCAGGCCTATGTCATCCGCCCGGAGAACATCGTGCGGGTCGCCTGGTCCCCGGGCGACGTGGTGCTCTTCGACAACCGCATCACCCAGCACTACGCCCCCGACGACTACGGCGACCTGCCGCGTCTGCTGCACCGGGTGACGGTCGCGGGCGACGTCCCGGTCGGTGCGGACGGCGAGCGCAGCTACGTCCTCGAGGGGGACGAGGCCGGCCACTACACCCCGGCAGTCGCCTGACGACCTGTCACCTACTCGGCTTCATGAGGGCGCCCGCCCGGTGTGCACCTGCCGCACACCGGGCGGGCCGCCCACATGCGCGCCGCATCAGCCACCCCGCACCCGGTCGACGACCTCGCGCCGACATTCGCCGGTCGCCTGCCCGTCACGCCGGACGGCGGATCGGGCGCATCCCGCGTTCCGGGTGGCGTTGCCGGATGTCATGCCCTTCGCCGGACGAATGATCTCTATGCTGACGGCATGTTCGACATACCTCTTTCGGCACTGGAAGTCGCGATGGTCCGGACGGGCACCCGGGCCCTGGACACCCTGCGCGACACCGCGCCCTTCGCCCAGGAGCTGGAACGGCTGGGCTATCACCGGATCTGGTACGCCGAGCACCACCACTCGCCCGCGATCGGCGCGTTCCCTCCCGTGGTGCTGGCCGCGCACGCTGCCGCCACGACCTCGGTGATCCGCCTGGGCTCAGGCGGTGTGCTGGCCCCCAACCACGCCCCCATCACACTGGCCGAGCAGTTCGGAACGCTGGCGGCCCTGCACCAGGACCGTATCGACGTGGGCATCGGCCGCGGCCCCGGCACCTTCGACGAGGCCACCGCACGGGCACTTCGCCGCGGAGCGGGACCGGCGACGGACGCCGAGTACCGGGACGACGTGGCCGCCGTCCTGTCGTACCTGGTCGACGAAGTCGCGCTCGGCCCGTTGCCCGAACCGTGGCTGCTGGCCTCCAGCCCCGCGGACGCCGCACTCGCCGCGGAACTCGGCCTCCCGGTCGCCGTCGCACACCACATCCGGCCGGAGAACACCCACGCGGTCCTGGACCGCTACCGGTCGGCGTTCACCCCGTCCCGCTGGTGCGCCCAACCGCGGGTGCTGGTGTGCGTGGAAGCGGTGTGCGCCGAAACGGAGGAGGAGGCCGCGTGGCGCGTCGGACCCATGGACGTCGTCAAAGCCGGGCTGCTCAAAGGACTGAGCGAGACACCCTTTCCCACGCCCGCGGCCGCGGCCGCCCACCCGTTCACGGCGGGGGAGCGACAGGCGCTGGCGGACTTCCGCGCGCAGCAGGCCGTCGGGACACCCGAGACCGTCGTCCACCGGCTCTCCCGACTGGCCGCCGAGACCGGAGCGGACGAGCTGATGCTGACCACCCCCGTCCACGACCTCCGTGACCGTATCCGCTCCTACGCACTCATCAAGGAGTACGCCGGGACGACGACAGCACCGTAGGAACCATGGCGAAATGCCGAGACCTGTGGGCAAGCGTGTCACCGGGCCTCGTCATGCCGGCGCGGAGGAACGCGGACCGGCCTGGCTACCTCGCCGTCAGCGCGGTGACCAGTTCGCCCAGTCCGTTGAACTCCCAGTCGAAGTCATCGGAGCTCGTCGGCGGATCGCCGACCGGTCGCTGAACGTAGGCGGTCCGCATGCCCCTCGCCTTCGCTCCGCGCGGGGTGCGTTCACGGCCCGCCACCGCTGCGTCGCCGCGCTGCACGGTCTGAGCGGACTCGACGAGCTGAAGACCATCGCCAGGGCGGCGGCGCGGGAGCCGGCCCCGCGGGTGACCTCGGTCCGCAGGCGGACGGTGGCGAACTCTCCTCTCTCGTCGCGAGCGGGCCGGAGTCAGGTGCCGGTGACGCGGACCGGATTGGCCTCACTGCCCTCGGTGCTCAACAGCACCACCGTGGAGTCCGGGCCGAGGCCCAGGGTGGCGCGTCGCCCATCGGCGCCCTCGCCCCCGAGCGCGGCACGGACACCGGCCAGCGAGGCGGCGCCGCACGGGCCGGGGGAGAGGCCGAGAGCGGTCAGATCAGCCGCGGCGCGGTCGCTGTCGGCATCGGTGACGGCGACAGCGGCATCCAGCCCGTCGCGCAGGTGCGGCCAGGCGAGGCTGGAGGGAGTGCCGCAGTTCAGCCCGGCCATGGTGGTCTCGCCGGTGGTCACGCTGACCGGTTCGCCGTGCAGGAGGCTGTCGAGCACGCACGAGGCGGCCCTCGGCTCGACCGACAGCAGGGCCGAGGCCGACGGCCCCGCGGCGCGGCTGCGGCAGTGGGTGACGACGGCCTGGGCCAGGGATCCCACCCCCACCGGGACGGCGACCAGACCGGGCGGGCCCGCGTCGGCCGCCGCGAGTTGCTCGTCGATCTCGGCGCAGAGAGTGGAGTAGCCTTCGACGATCCGGCCCGGGATCCGCTCGTAGCCCGGCCAGGCGGTGTCCTGGACCAGCACCACCCCCGGCGCGGCGGCAGCTTCGGCCGCGCGCCGCACGGCCATGTCGTAGGACCCCGCGACCAGTGTGACCTCGGCCCGCTCGGCGGCGATCGCCGCCGAGGCCCGGGGATGCACCCCCTCCGCGACGAACACGTGAGCGCGCAGACCGAGCCGGCGTGCCGTCCGGGCCACGGCCCGCCCATGATTGCCGTCGGTCGCGGTCACCAGCGTCACCGGCCCGGGCGCGGCACCGTCGCCGGACTCCGGCCGCTCGGCGAGAACGCGGTGCACCGCCCACGACACCCCCAGTGCCTTGAACGCGGGCAGTCCCAGCCGGGAGGACTCGTCCTTGACGAAGAGCCGTCCGACACCCAACTCATCGGCGATTACGGGCAGTTCGATCAGTGGGGTGGGAGCGTAGTCGGGCAACGAAGCGTGGAAGTCCCGCACCGCGGCAGGGGCGGGCGGACAACGCCAGGTCCGGGCGGCGGGGCGTGCGAACCACGGCAAGGTGCGGTTGTCAGAAGTCTCCGGCGTCATACGGACAGCGTGCGCCCCACCCGTCCCTTCGGGCCAGCACATGTGTCCAAGGACATTGCGCAGGTATCGCTCAGCTCTTCCCGTCGTGTCGATCGGGGGCCGGGGAATCACCGGAAGGCCCGTACGAGGGGGCGGATCGGTGAATCACCGAGCCCTGCTCGCTGTCGCGGAACGGCCGGGAGTCTCCGTATCTCCGGCGCATCCGAGCCGACAGGCCGAGCGGGGGAGTCCCATTCCCGGCACAGTGTCAGAAAGCCCATGAACGGCCATGGATGAACCGTCGGGCCAGCCAACGGCCGCGAGGCCGACGGCAGGTGGCGCAGCGCCGGATTCGTGCTGAATGCAGCCTGCGAACCGGCAGTTGGACGTGAATTCCGCTTCCGATCGACAGTGTGATGATCGACACGTTCGGTCCGCGTTGACCAGTGTCCACCGCCTGGTAATGATCTAGTGAGAGGGCCGGACCATTGATGATCCCGCTCCACTTGTAAGCCTGGACGGGGGGAAGTTCGGTGAGCAAGACACCCAGGATGCGACATGCTCCGCCACCGTGTGGGGATTTCCTACCCCTCTGACGGGCGAGGCGTGAAAACGGGGGATTTCGCTGCCGAGTCCGTGTTTGCTGTGGCCCAGGATGCCTTCCGGCGGCAGCAGGGCAGGACCGCTCCCGAGGTCCACACGGCCAGGACCATGCGCCTGGGGCGGGCGTCGGACACCATCGACGAACTGACCGAGCAGATCCGTTCCGTCGCCGCCGGGTACGAGGAACTGGAGGGCGCCGCGAGCGACGCCGTGGTGCGCCGGTCCAACGCGCTACGTCTGACGGCGGCCGAACGGGCGAACGAGAGCGTGCTGGACTCCTTCCAGGTCATCGGGGTGGACGCCTATCGGGAGCCGTCGACGAGCAAGTGGAGCCTGAGCCGTCAGATCCGTGACGTACTGTCCGCCCGGGTCATGATCAGTGAGGACCGGATCCGGCTGGGCAGCGGCGTGCTCGCCCAGCTTCCCCGGAAGAGCAGCCTGCTGGACGCGCTCGGATGACCGGCGGACAGCGGGGGCCGTGGAACTCACCCGCGCCGGGGGCGGACAGCCGTCCCCGTCGGCAGGTGCTCCGGAGCCCGGCGGCACACCACCGGCTGTCCGCAGCACAACGCGCTGCTCGGCGCACACCGTCCACGGCCCCTGCACGCGCCCCTTCGAACATCCCGCCCGGCCGGACCGGAAGGACACCACACCCCCTGGCGGAGAACATCGGGCCGCGGCCACGGGAGAGGGGAACCGGCCGGGGGACGGCATCTGAAAGAACGGGCGGTCACCGGGCCGTCACGCAAGCACCAGTGGCCGGAGGGCCCACAGTCGGAGGAAGAGGCGCAGGCATGGCAGGCATGACGGACCGCATGGGCGATGGCATGGTTCCCGGCGACCCGTGGGCGGGGGTGGACGCCGGCCGGCTCGCGGAAGCAGCGGCACAGCAGGGCGAGCGCCCGGTGCCGGGCGTGCAGGACATGGCCACCTACCTGGCCGCCCAGGTCTCCGACACCGCTCACCGGGAGGTGATGGGCCCCCTCCTGGACGGCCGGGGAGCCTCCGGGCTCATCGTGCGACGCGGCACGGTGCTGGCCTCCTGGGGAGATCCGGAACGCGCGGAGATGGCCTACAGCGCCACCAAGAGTGTCCTGTCGCTGGTGGCGGGTCTGGCTTTCGACGACGGGCTGCTGCGCCTGGAGGAGCCGGTCTGCCGGGCGGTGTCCCTGCCCCAGTTCGCCGACACGCACGGGCAGAAGATCACCTGGCGTCATTTGTTGGATCAGACGAGTCAGTGGGAGGGGGAGCTGTGGTCCAAGCCTACGTGGGTCGATGCCCAGAGCACGCGTGAGGGCACGGAGTCGGCTGGTGGCCTGCCGGGAGAGGGCTGGGCCTACAACGACGTGCGGGTGAACCTGACCGCCCTCGCTCTGACCGTTCTGCTGCGCAGGCCGTTGGCCGAGGTGCTCGGTGAGCGGATCATGGAACCGATCGGTGCCTCTGCCACTTGGTCCTGGCACGGCTATGCCGACTCCGTCGTCGAGCTGGACGGCCGGACGGTTCCCGTTGTCTCCGGCGGCGCGCACTGGGGCGGGGGCCTGTGGATCAGCGCGGGCGACCTGGCCCGGATCGGACAGCTGTGTCTGCGGGGCGGGCAGTGGAGGGAGCGCCGGCTGCTCTCCGCCTGCTGGATCGATGCGATGTGGCAGCCGTGCCCGGTCAAGCCCGGCTACGGTCTGTCGTGGTGGCTCAACGACGACCGCACCATCTGGCCCCAGGCCCCCGCAACCGGTCGTTGTGCGCGGGGTAACGGTGGTAACCACTTGTTGTGGGTCGACCCCGCCCGGGATCTGGTTGTGAGCTCGCGCTGGGGTGCGGGGGTGGGGTCACTTCTCGCTGAGGTGTCCCAGGCGATCGAGCCGGCACCGGCGGCCTGAGACTGGGGCAGCTGACCATCGCCCTCATGGCAATGGTCGGGTTCCTCCTCGCGGCATCGTTGGCCGGCGGGCACCATGCCCTGGAGGAGCGGGGACGCTGGGCGCAGGCGGCCGTCGTTGAGAAGCGGCCCGGCAAGACCGGCCGGTGCGCACTACTTCACGAGGACTCACGCCCCATCAGCCCCGAGCTGGAAGGCCGCGGCTGCTCCGGCGTGGCCGAGGGGGAGGTCCTGCGGGTCTTCTACGACCCGCAGGGCGGAGCGGACCCTGTGGTGTCGAGGGAGCCCGGACCGCCCCTGGCTGTGTTCCCTGTCCTGGCCGTTGTGGTCGTCGGGTTCGGGACGTGGGGAAGCGCCCGTATCAGTCGGTTCGGGCGGCGTTACTGGACGGAATGACTTCCCCACAGGCCTTCAATCGGTGGGCGGGAGGCCGCCGCGGTGCGGCGGTGGTCGGCCGGCCCGGGGGCTGGTTGTCCGCCGCCCGCGTCGATCCCCCACGCGACCGGCCCGGCAGCCCTGCGCGGCATCCACCGCCGTAGATATTCGGCCGTCACACCACTCCGGCGATCATTTCCGGCCAGAACGGCCAGGCCTTCTTCCAGGCCGCGCCATTATGGATTCCCAATGGAGTTGTCGACCCGGCTCGGTGATCTCGGGGAGTGAGTCAGACAGGCGTGATACGGCTATGCGACGGCGTGAGCTCGAAGGGTCGGCCGTCGCGAATCCACAGGGCAGAGGAGCGTCTGCCCCTCGGACACGCGCCCAGTCCCGCCGTCCCCATTCTCCTCCTTGCGCAAATGCAGCCTGTCGCCCCAACCGATTGTCCCCGTCCGCTGGGCCTGGTTCCCGAGCGGAGCAGATATGCCCCGTCCCGTGCCCGTGACGTGACCCAGCCGAAGGAGGCCGTATGGCCGAGATGGCCCCAAGAGCACAGCAGCTCATCGACAAGGCCTATGGCCGCATCCGCCGAGGGGAGCTGTCGCTTGAACGAGACTCCTGGGCAGAGTGCTTAGGGCATCGTCAGTCTGCCAATGCCGTCCTGTCGACACGGCTCCGCCCAAGTGCTAATAGGCCTGGTGGTATGAGACGAATCCTGCCTGCGCTAGCGGTTGTTACCGCGGTCCTCCTGTCGGGATGCGGTTTCGACGGGGGGGGGGGGGGGGGGCTCCGTGGCAGCGAGACCAGCCGGAAGCCGGCCCCCCGACCGCCACTGCGTCTCCTGCCCGGCCCGACTCCGTACTGGCCGCCCGCTACCGCAAGGCCGGGGGAGACCCCGGAGTTCAAGGCATCCACTACAGACGAGCAAGGAGGACGAAGTCGTGCTGACTGTGTGGACCCGCAAGAAGACCGGCTACGAGTCCTTTGACGACTTCGCCGCCAAGCTGGCGTCGTTCCTGGACAGTGAAGGCTTCCGCCTGGACCAGGGATACGTGCTCAATGTGTACGGCCCTGACGGGAAACGGCTACACAACTACGACACCACCACTCTGGAGAAGAGCTCGTAGGTGTCCTCTGCGCCGCCCGATACCGCGACACGCCCGCCCAGCTGCGCGCCGACCACCGCGGCCCCACCAACGGCTACTACCTGGATGTTCGCTCGGCGAAACCGTCACCCGGCACGCCGCCAAACCGATCGCCGAGCACGTCAGCGAGAGGCAGCTGCGCGACTGGTACCGGGCACGCGATCTCCTGCCCGGCGGTACCGAGACCGTCATCAACGCCGACAGCGCCCTGCACGAGACCCTCGACCGCATCATGCATGACACTGGCCTGGCCCCCACCTGCCCGCCGTGGAGCGCTGACCGGCATACCGTTGCGGCGCGCCGGCCCCGCCCCGACCATGAGGCCGCCCACGGGTACGGCCATGCCGTGTCCAGGCCGACCGACCAGCGCCAACCTCTCAAACTCGAGAGCCTGGTGGACCTTCCTCGACCCCAAGGGACCAGTGCATGGCGGCTGGGTCAGCAACGTCCACGTTCGCGGCGGCGGTGTACCGAAGTGCGCCTGATAGACGGGCCATTTTTGCCAACACGCGTTCGAAAGTTTCGCACTGACGGTTTCTCAGCTGATCATTTGCAGATTCCGTTGAGGACGAGGGCTTTGCTTGGGCGATGTCGCGGATCCGGCTGGGACTGAGAGTGACGCGTTGCCGTGCGTGCCGTCGTTGCTCGAGTTCGGCGCCGCGTTCGCCGAGGGCGCGTCGCCAACGCACGAGTCCTTCTCGGGCTGGACCAAGACCTTCACAGCCCCCCCGCCTCTGCGCAGCCATCGTCGACCGCCTCACCTTTGGCGGCAGCATCATCGAAACCGGCACCGACTCCTACCGCCTCGCCACCACCCGCGCCCAAGCGGAACGGGCAGCCGTCTGAGCGCAGTCCGCCTGCTCTATCGAACTGGCCCGCACTCATCGACGATCAAGGTCGGCTATGTCGTCTCAATATGTTTGCAGCACGTGACTATGCTTCAAGCTTCTGACCTGCACACCTTCACATGCTGAGAAGGTGATCTTCCGGGCGATTGGCTGCTGAAATCTCGCGGACTGGTCGTACGTCGGAGCTGTGAACTGCTCTTGTGCAGATCATGAGACGCGGCGTCACTTCCACTGAGACGACCTTAGGCGCGGCAAGGTTTTGTGGCGGGATGCTGAGCGTGCCCCCGGCGTGGGCTGCCGTAGTTGTGCTGATGGGGGAGCGGCCGTGATATCACGGCTGGCCAGCGCGGCCAGCAGCGGACACCTCTGCGCGTAGGCGCCTCCGGCCCCGGGGCCTCGCTCCCTGGCTCCCCGCCGGAAGTGGTCTCAGCGGGTCGAACAGGCTGCAGTGGCCGGTCACGTTCGATCTTGATGTGGTTGCCGCCGGCGTGCTTGCTGGCGTGTCGCTTTCCGAGCTCGCGTCGGCGCCGTGGTATGTATGGTTTTGATTGGAGGGTGATGCTGCTGGTTTGGCATGGGACTCTTCGATGTGTGCCTGATCACCTGTGCTCGCTGCTGCTGTAGCGCCGTTTCGTCCGCTGGTAAGCGGTGTGGAGACGGGAATCCGTCGGTGGGGTGAAACGGCGAGCGTGTGGATCGGCCTGCCGGGGGGCACCTGATGAGTGAACTGCAGCTGTGGGATGACAACCCGACGACGGTGGATCTTCTGGGATTCGCTTCGATCGTCGACACTGTCGTGGCCGCCTTGCGGTCGCCGTCTCTGGACCCCGTGACGATCGGTATCAACGCCCCCTGGGGTGGAGGGAAATCCACCGTCCTCGGCCTCTTGCATCAGGTTTTGGACCAGGAACCCGGATATCGCGTCATCCGTCTCGATCCGTGGGAGTTCGACGACCAGTTCGACGTGCGTGGCGCTGTCATCGGTGAAGTCCTGCAGGACCTGCTGACGGCCTACCCGGACGCGGGTCTCGAGGATGCTGCGAAGGGTCTCCTGGAACGGATCAGCTGGTCACGTGTTGCGGCCAGTATGGCTCGCGGTCAGCTCGTGGCGCAGACCGAAGACCTCGTCAAAGCCTTCACGCCGCAGCCGAGGCATGACGCCAAGAGCCTGGCGGGATTCCGCAGCGAGTTCGCCAAGCTGCTTCAGGACGTGGAACCTCTCCAGCGCCTCGTTGTCTTGGTGGACGATCTAGACCGGTGCCTGCCGGACGCCGTGATGGCCACGTTGGAGGCCATCAAGCTGTTCCTGTCCGTCAAGAAGGTGGCGTTCGTCCTAGCGGCCGATCAGGAGATGGTGCGCGAGTCCATTGCTGTCAGTCTTGACGCTACGGGCCGCGGCGAGCAGTTCGCACTCCGCTACGTGGAGAAGATTGTTCAACTGCCGCTGTCTTTGCCGCGTATCAGTACGGACGAGGCGGGCGCCTTCATCGCTCTCCTGCTTTCACAGCGCCGGTGCGAACAGGAGGGGGACTATGAGCGGCTGGTTACGCACGCCCAGCAGCGTCGCGCGCAGGGACGCTCACCAGTTCTGGCCGACATGCAGGACCTGCCGTGGGTGCCCGACGCCGACACTCTGGCACTGGCCAGCCGCTTTGCCGCAGGCCTGGCCGCGCACCGTACGGGAAGCCCTCGCAGTATCAAGCGGTTTTTGAACGCATTCGCGCTGCGCACCCGCATCGCTGAGCGGCACGGCATCAACATCGACGCCTCGGTGATCGCCAAGCTCATGCTGCTGGAGGACAGCCACGGCAAGGACTTCGAGACACTCGTCCGTCTACAGGAAGCCCAGCGGGCCGAGCTGTTGGAACGCTGGCAGGCCTGGGGTCGGGACGAGGAGAAGGACAAGCCCGCTGAGGTCACCGAGGACAGCAGAGAATGGGCCGCATCGGATCCCGATCTCACCACCGCGCCGATCGGCCCGTACCTGAGTCTGGCCGCATCGCTGGTCAGTCTCACCGCCGCCGCGTCCCTGACACAGCAGCAGCTCACCTGGGTCAGTGACTTGGCGAGCGCCTCTGAACCACACCGGCGTGACGCCCAGGCCGAGATCGTGACCGCGCTGGTCACCGACCAGCAGGCTGTCGTCGACGCCCTGGTTCAGCGCGCCCGCCGCGAGTCGGACACCGATCCGCTGGCCGAGTCACTGGTGCATATCGCAATCCACACCCCCGAACTGCGGTCAGCCGTCGCGCAGGGGCTGTGGGAGATCCGCAAATACCTCATGCCCGGAGCCGTCGTCGACATGGACAGCAGCGGCGTCGAGGAACTGCAGGCGCTGATTCCGCAGCTGGCCGAGGCCACCGACATCGAGCCGGCGACGCAGGAAAATGCACGGATCACGACCGCAGGCAGTAACTGATGGGCACTTCCGGTTCCTACGGAGGGAGCGGCAACGCGGACTGGAAGCACGCCCACGAAGCGTTCGACGCCCTGCCCGCCTCTGTGTCCTCCGGCAGTGGCTCCCAAGCTCCGCCCGACCTCCCGGACGGTCAGGAGCAGCTCCTCGACAGCGTGCTCAGCGCGCTGTCCACCGCTCTACAGAAAGACGACGCCGACCGCGGGAGGCCACCGGCCAACCCGTACGCGCTCTCCGGGCTGTTGGCCTCTCCCCGACGCGGCGGCAACGGGGGCGGCGGCGGAGGGGGAGGCACCCGCAACCTCGTCGGAAGAGCTGGTGCCGGTTCAAGACGCCAGGTCATCAAGGGATCTTCCCGCGGCGCCGCTGCTCTGGCCGGCGCCTACGCATTGCGAAACGGGGACGCGGCCCGACTGCGAGAACTCGGCCTGGACCTCGCCGAACTGCGCAGCCTGCGCCCGCTCGCGCAGGTCTCGCGCATCCTGCAGACGGTGCTCGGTGACGCGGGCCACCCCGATGAGGCGGCCCTGCGCAAGGCCGCTACCAGGTACGTTAAGGCCGTGCTCGTCGATCCTGATCCACCCGCGCAACAAGACGGTCTGCGCGGACTCGTCACTGAATGGATCTACGAACTCTCGCTGGTCGAACTCGGATCACAAAAGGCACAAGGAGACCTGACGGCGCAGGAAGCGATCAGCAAACAACGATGGGTCCGCTCCTGGCTTGAGCGCCGCCTCAAGAACATCGATGTCCCCGACACGCGCCGCATGACCGTACAAGAGTTCACCGCAACAGCGGCCAAGGTGACCGGGGAGGCACTGCGCATGCTCCGCGCACGACGCTCATGACAACTGCTCTCGAAGTGTTGCCCCACGACGCCCAGCAGCACGAACCCTCCGCCACGGCCCTGCGTTGGGCCCGCACCGCTGCCCACAGTCCCACGCCGGAAGTGGCCGGCGATCTTGGATGGGACCTCGACCTGATCGGCGCCGTCCCCGTGGAGGCCTCCGACCTGGTGCGCATCGCTGCTGCGGCCTACCTCGCCGATCGCAGAACCCCCCGCCCCACCACGTTCGTAAGGACATTCGAACTCGCCGTCCACACCGTCAATCCCGAACCCTGGAACAGTGCACCCGGTGAGCTGACCGAAGAGCTCCTGCACTGGCTGACCGGTGACGTATGGCACCTGCGCGCCGTGCCCGCCACCGTGACTGCCCGTACGCGCGCCCCCCTCGTGCCCGCCGATGACGTCATGCTCCTCAGCGGCGGGCTTGACTCGCTGTGCGGAGCTGCCGATCACTTGCAGGACGGCACCGAGCGGATCTATCTCAGCCACTACGACGGCAGTACCGCAGTACGGAGCGCGCAGAACATGGCCAACTCCTGGCTGCAAGGCCGCGTCTCCTCCCCCCTGCGCCACCACAGCATCAAGATCCGCCCCAACGGTACTCCCGCTGAATCCACCTCACGGAGCCGCAGCTTGCTGTTTGCCGCGCTTGCAACTGCCACGGCGGCCACCGCGTCGAGCCCGCAGGTGACCGTGCCCGAGAACGGATTCACCAGCATTAACCCGCCACTGGCCACCGCACGTGGCGGTGCCCTGACCACCCGGTCCACCCACCCAGGCACCTTCAGCCGCCTCAATGCCCTTCTGGCCGCCACAGCTATCCCCGTCACCATCGGCAACCCCTATCTCCACTGCACCAAGGGAGAGCTCCTGGAACGGGCCCACAACCGCGCCGGAGACGCGCTCCTTGCCGCTGCCGCCGCGACTGTCTCGTGCGGAAAACTCGACGGAGGCCGCTACAAGGGCGGCAACGCCAACCTCAACTGTGGGCTGTGCGTGGCCTGCTTTGTGCGTCGCGGATCCTTTACCGTCGGCCCCCGCCACGACCCCACCGTCTACCTCGTCGACCATCTGGCGGGCCCCTCACGGGAATTGCTGCTCAAGCGCCGCCGGAGAGACGTCCTGGATGTCCAGCAGGCCTACCTCAACGGCATCGACGAAATCGATATCCTCGCCGTAGGCAATCTGCCTCCCGAAGCCGACATTGATGCCATCGTGGATTTGTGCCAGCGAGGCATTCAGGAACTGAGCCGTGTCCCTCTTCCCTAACGAACTGCCCGCGCTGGACTGTCACGCCCACATCGCCCCTGACGTGACTGACTCCCAGATCAGCGCCTTGAACGGAGCCGTTGTCTTTGCGGTGTCGCGCACCCCGGCCGAGACCGACCACGCCCTGCGACGCCGCGACCCCACCCTGGTCTGGGGCACTGGCGTGCACCCGGCGGTGCCCGCCGCCCTCAAAGACTTCAACCCACACCAGTTCCGCACCACACTGCAGCGGACCTGCTTCATCGGAGAAGTCGGGCTCGATCGCCGCGGCAGCCTCGAACTGCAGCGGTCCGTCCTCACCCAGATCTTTACCGCCGCCCGCGATGAACCGGTCCTCCTCTCGCTGCACAGCAGCGGACGTACCGCTGCTTTGATGGACCTGCTCACCAGCCACCCGCATCCGGGGATCATCCTGCACTGGTTCCTCGGTACTCCCGAAGAGCGGCAGCATGCCATCAGCCTGGGTGCCTACTTCTCCGTCAACGCCGCCATGCCGGACGAGACACTCGCGGCCTTCCCTCTGCAACGCCTTTTGCCCGAGACCGACTTTCCCGCCAGCAGACGTGCCACCGGCGCGGCCCGTCCAGGAGTTGTTGCCCCGCTCGAACAGCGGCTGGCCGTGCTCCACGGCACGACACCCCAGATGATCAGGCGCCGTTTCTGGCAGAACCTGCGCGAATTGACGACCCGTACCCAAGTACTGGACCGCCTGCCGGAGCCCATCGCGGACTGGGCCCTGGAAGCCTGACCGCTTCCCTGCGGCGCACGCCCCGCCACCACAGCACGAACCCCGCGGCCCAAGGGCCCGTCACTCACTCGGAGAGAGGCGTGCGGCGACTGCACTGTTCGCGGCAACTGCATCCGGCAGCACGCAGCCGATCAAGCTGCCGGCCTGAAGCACCTGAGCGGCCGTCAGGCCCAACGCGGAGGACAGGTCGGCACAAGTGAGGTCGGCGCCTTTCAGATCGGCGTCGGTGAGATCGGTTTTCGTGAGATCAGCCCCTTTGAGGTTGGCGTCTCTGAACCTCGCACCGCGCAGGTTCGCTTCACTGAGCCTGACCCCCTCCAGCCGGGCCCCGTTCAGGTACGCGCCGGCCAGTTGCACCTTCCGCAGATGCAGGCCGGCCAGGTCCACCCGCACACCACTGCCACCACGTCGTGGGCGCGCCGCGGTGAGCGCGCGCAGCGCTTCTTGGACCTGCGCGTCCGGCTTCTTCGCCAACTGCGCTGTCGCCAGTGTCGTCGTCGCGGCAGGCGGTGCCTCCTTGCGGACGAATGCGTTGAGTACCCGTGCCGCAGCGTCGCCCTGATCTGGCGCATCCTGCACGATCTGCTCCATCGCCAGGACACCTCCAAGACGCACATAGGGCTCGCCGGAACTCAACCGTTCCAAGGCTTTCGTGAAGCGGTCGGTGACCTGGCCCCGCCGAGACAGCCGGAACGTACGAGCGGTATAGGTCAGGGCGATCCCGGCCCCAACCGCGGCGACCACCTGGACGACGGCGAGACGAAACTGGCCCACAGCCGCCGCCCGGCCGGGACCATCGAGCAAAGACCAGTCGTCGCTCGTCACCCATCGCGCCAGACGCACCGTCAGCGGAGTGAAAACAAGAGCCACCACTCCACCGAGCACCACCACACCGGATACTGCTAGGACGGCCGACCGCGTCCGCTTCCACCACATGCCATGTTTCTATCGGACGCAGCGCCCAGCGCGCACACCGTCGGGGTCAGCTGATCGCGAAGCCCCTTCGTACCGCTGGCTTCCCTCGTGGCCTGCCGGTTGCTCAGCGGTTGTCGCCGCGGCCGATGCGGATGTCGTCGAGGAGATCGCGGGTGATCGCTTCTGTGCCGGTCAGGTGCGCGGTTTCGATGGCTTCCTGGGCGGCCTGGCAGATGAGGTCGTTGAGGGAGTCGATGTAGCCGCCGGTGCGCTTGTGGAGGTAGCGGGAGAGCTTGACCAGGGTTCCGGGCTGGTGGTCGTGGAGGCGCAGGTCTTCTTCGAAGCCCTGGACGCAGCTGTGCCAGTCGTCGCCGTAGGGGATGGCGCCGGCCCACAGCACCGGAAGGTCGCTGAGGTAGGTCTTGCCCTTGATTCCCGGGGGCAGGGTTTTGCGCCGCTTGCCGTTGCGGGCGTCGTGCACGATCTCGCGGGCGCCGGTGCCGCAGAAGACGAACGTCGCGCGGGTGCGGTCCTGCAGGGCTTCGAAGTAGTCGAAGGCGCCGGTGATCTCGTTGTCCTGGATGCGGTCCACGCCGTCGACGAGGACCAGCTGGGTGCGGGCGTGGGCCATGACGTGGGCGACGGGCTCGGTCATGTCGGCCGGCCGGCGGGTGCGATCGGTGGGGTTGAGGGTGTGGTTGAGGCCGAGGAACTCGGCGAAGGGCAGCGACCAGTGCAGGTTGGTCTCCCGTTCGGGCGGGACGCTGAGGTAGATGACCGGGATGCGGTTGGCGTCCGAGCCCAGGTCGGCCTCGATCAGTCCCTGGAAGCCGCGGCCGATCTGGACGAGCAGGGTGGTCTTGCCGGTGCCGCGGTCCCCGTCGATGATCATGTTGGTGCTGCGGCCGACGCTGCTGAAGCGGTTCTTGCGCAGCTGGCGCCGAGCGTCGAGCAGACCGCGGCGCAGCGCCGGGGTGATGACCGGCAGCATCTCGCCGTGGTACATCAGCCGCGGGTCGCGGGGCCCGACCCGGGTGCCCTTGGGAGCGCAGTCCGCGAGGTCGGGCGCTTGGAGCGTGCGTGAGGCAGCGGCGTCCCAGCCCTCCCGAGTGGTCAGCAGTGGGGCCTCGATGGGCCGGGTCACGGCATGGGCGACCTCCGGGCTGAAAGTCCGGATCAGTTCTTCTCGGCTCACAGGCCTTCTCCGTTTGCTGCGTCGTCGTCGGACGCGCTGCCGTGGGGTATGGGGTCGTTGGGTAGGGGCGGGGTGGCAGGTCGGTCGTAGCCGAAGGCGAAGATGTCGGCCGCGTTGCCGCGCAGGCTGAGCGAGTCCGCGCCGGACGGACGGGACCAGGAGATCTGCTCATCCTCATGACCGTCGTCGTCGATGCTCTCGGGGGCGTCCGGTACAGCCGGCAGCGACTGATCCGGGGCAGCCGTGCGCGGTGGGGGAGTGGTGTCTCCGGCCGCCAGGATGTGTTCGGCGTCCATGGCCAGCGACGGTGCCCGCACGACTGTTGCCGGGTCGGGGTCGGGCACCCCTTCGTAGGGATCGGGGACGTCGACATCCAGGTCCAGCACGGGGCCGGTGAACAGCTGCGGCACCTGCTTGGCCTGCGGGTCGGGGCCGCGCCGGGCGCGCTCGCGCAGCGCGGACACCTCGCGTGCGATGCGCCGTTGGTCGTCCCTGTGGCCGCCGTCCTCCAGCACCCGCAGTGTGGCCTGTTCCCAGGTCCACTGGGTCCAGGCGTCGCTGATCAGGCGCTGGTGGATGAACTCGGCTTCCACCCAGTCGTCGGTGGTGTGGTCGTAGAGCCACACGAACCTGGGGGCGTAGGGGCTGTAGCGGATCTGCCACCGCATGCCCTGCCCGGGGATCTGGCTGTGCCGGTTCCTGTACTCCTGCAGGGCTTCGCTGTTGTAGGTGCGGTTGTCGATGGTGACGCCCTTGTCGGTCACCTTCAGCCGCTTGAACGGCAGCAGCTTGCGGTTCTCACGGGCAGTGAGCGGCAGCGGCACGTGGCCCTCGGCGGCCACCAGCGTCGCGTACATCCGGTTCGGGCTGACCGTGATCCCAGGCAGGAAGGGGCTGCGCAGTCCGTCGTGCGCAGTCTGCTGCCAGTCCAGGGCGATCCACTCATCGAGCAGGTCCTGCAGCTCGTTCAGACTCCACAGCGAACCCTCGGCGACGTGCTTGCCGCGCCGGGCGAGATCCGAACCGGTGTATCCGGCGACGTACTGCGAGAAACGCTTCTTCACCGCGCCGAAGGTGCTCTCGATGACGGCCTTGTCGGTGGCGGTACGCGTCCGGGCCGGGCGCACGTTGATGCCGAGCATGCGGCACACGTCGTCGAAGTGCTCACTGTTGAAGATCTTGCCGTGGTCGACGACGATCATCCGGGGCCGGATCACCGGCCGGGCCGCGGCGCCGGCCATGCGCGGATCGCAGGCCACCAGGTCCGCATAGGGCATCTCGGACCGCTCCGCCAGGGCCGACGGCGACCAGCCGGGCCGGCCGGGCATCGGCGCCAGAGCCTGCGCCAGCATCAGCACCGCGTCGAAGGACCGGGTGCCGCGCCCGCCCAGCCGACGGCCCCGCGGGCCGCGGCCGGGAACCTTCGGCACGATCATCGCGCCGATGATCGACCGCGACGCCACATCGATCGCCGCGGTCAGCTCGACCTGCACCGGCCGGCCGTCGTCACCGACCGCGATGATGTCCAGACCGGTGGAGTCGATCTGGACCTGCTCGCCCAGCCGGAGCGCCCACGTCGGCGTGTACGGGGCAGTGGCCCCGTTGGCCGCGTCCATCCGCCGCTGGGTCGGCCACCGCAGAGAGTCCACCGCAATGCCCAGCCGCTCCAGCAGCCGGTAGAAGGTGGCGCGAGAGATCATCAGCCGGTCGTACTCGTCGGGATGCTCCCGCTCCACAGCGGCCTGCAGCCGCTCGTACAGGCGAGTGCCGTGCCCGTCGGACTCGTCCCGCCCCGCTTCCACTTCCGCCAGCAGCAGCCGTACCACCCGCTCGTCCGTGCGCCCCCACGGCGAGCCGGTCCCGACTTCGCGGACCAGGCCGAACACGCCCCGTGCCTGATAGGCGCGTCGGCGGCGCTCGATCGTGCTGACCGAGGAGCTCTTGAACCCCAGTGCTTTCAGTTCGGCGGCCTTGGCGGCGATGCGCTGGCGGACCGTGAACCGTGCCGGATCGTAGTTGGGGCGCGGCACCGTACCCTCCGCGGCATCCGGTGGCACGCCCTCGTCGATCTCCCGCAGATGCCGTTCCCAGTCCCGCACCGCCGCTCGCTCGGCCTGCGACAGCAACGACAGGCCGCTGGTGTCCGCCACCCTCACCGCATCCTGCACCTGGCCGTCATCGTCCAGGAGGGCGTAGTCCTCAGCGCCGACCACCGCCGCCACCAGGGCGCGGACGTCATGCCCCTGCTCGTCCAGACAGCCCAGCTGCACCTCGGCGCCCTGCAGTGCCACCACACGGTACGTTCCGCCCTGCCACCGCACCCGGGCACCCAGCGGCAGCCCGCTCTGCTGCGCCGCCGCGGCCAGCGGTCCAACCGGCGTCATCCGTTGTCCTCCCAGGAGTGGTCGTTACCGGGACTGCCCATATTCGTGAGGTCGGGAGCAACGGCAGCGTCCGGTCGAAGTCCAGCGTGCCCGTCCACAGCAGATGCCAGATGTGACCGGCTGCCGGCAGCCCCAGGCCCGAGACGGCGGCACCCTTCTGCAGCGGGCGCGGCACGGCGAAGACGTCCAGCAGCACCTGCCGGGCTTGCGTCCCCGGGGCGAACTCGGCACCGCGGAAGTGCGCCATGCTCCGAAGCGAGGAGTGCAGTACGCCTTCAGGTACCTGAAGGGGACGGATCTGCCATCCGGCCGCGGCCGCCGCATGACGCAGCACCCGTTCCTCCAGTTCGGCCGCCCGGGCCGCCAGGCGGTGCGGGATGACGAACCGCCGGCCGTCGTGCGTGCGCGCGAAGAACGCTGGCCGTACCGTCCCCTGCCGTCCTTCGTGCTGCCAGTGCAGTTCGGCGACTCCGGACTGGAAGCAGGCGATGTCCGCATCGAAGTCGAGAAGCATCGCCGCGTCCATCTGGACCGTGCTGGAACACCACACGGTCACCCCGTTCGTCGCACAGAACCAGTCGGTCAGGATGGACCGCCGCCCCCGGTAGGCATGCGGCTCGGACAGCGGTGCACGCTCCTCCAGCGGTATATCGCGCAGCAGACCGGGCTCGTGCACCAGCGTGCGGCCTGCCGCACTGCGGTAGTGCACCCGCACGTCGATGTCTGTGGGCAGGCATTCCTGCTCGTTCAACGTGAGGCTGCAGTGCTTCCCCGGTCTGTGGGCACCGGGACCCCTCTTGCTATCCATAGGGACGTTCCACATCAGCCAGGACCTTCCAGGGCACGCAGGAGAGCTCGTCGACCGACTGCATGCCGCCGACCTGCTCGTGCGGTGCGGCCAGGGGCAGATAGGTGCCACGCTGAGGACGTGGAACCGGTGCGCCGAGAGCGGGGTGCTGCGCCCTCCAAGCCCTCAGGCCCCAACCGGAGCCATGACCGAGCCCGGATGCCGCCTGCTGCAGCCACTGCTCAAACTCCGGGGACGACAGTCGCCCCGCCAGCCGCCGGCGTTCGGCCGAGACCATCACGGAGGCGATCCTCATCACGGACGGCAGCAGCTCCAGCGGCGTCGTACGGGACGTGCCCAGCCGCGGTGCTCGTCGGAACTCGTGCGCGAGAACACCGAACGCGTCCGCCACCAGAGCCCGCCCCGCCGGCCCGAGGGTCCGGACGAGATCCACGCGGCGGCGCTCCGCCTCCAGCACGTGCGGTCCGCGAGACAGGTCGATGAACAGCTCCCGGTCGTCGCGCGAATTATCCGTAAAGCGACCGTGGTGAATGCATATCTGCCATGTGTCCGGACTGATCAGCCACACGGAATCACCGGCATCCCGCGCGGCAGCACACAGCGCGCACCCCCGCACCAGATACCCGCCACGCGGCTCCCACGGCCACCTCCACAACGGCTGCCCCGACTTCCCGTCGGACAGCAGATACTCCTCGCCGAGGCTGGGAAGCGCCCGGACCAGCTCCTCGACAGGACGTCCGGCCAGCGCGGCCAGACGCTCCCGGGCCGCCCGGTTCACATACAGCTCCGTGTACCGCGGATCGACCTCCGCCGCCGACAGTCCTTCACCGACACTGTCCAGCAACCGGCCGACCGTCAGCCCGTTGCGCGAGGCGAGCCGGGTCACGTAGGAACCGGTCGACTCCCCGGCCACGAAGCGCGACCGCAGCGGCAGAGCCCGCACGTGCTCCCGCACCGCACCCCTCCAAGCCCGCGCTCCCGACCCTTTCGCCCCCGCGTACCGGACTGTGATCTCGGCAACGACGAGGCGCGATGACTTGGAACAGACTACTTAGCTGACGCAAAGTCGATGGTGCCAGGGCAGTGCTCTGCACCACACCCCCGGTGCACTGCCCCGCACAGCCGCCCCGACCGAAGGCCCGCAGCCCCATGACACACCCTGCCATCCAGCTGCGGGACCACCAGCGCGACGCGTTCAGAGCCGCTGCCCGCAGCCTCGCCCACATGTCCCGCGTCACCGTCATCTCGGCCACCGGCAGCGGCAAGACACTCACCGCCATGCGCGTAGGCGAACACTTCGCAAACGACGGCAACATTCTCGTGGTCGTCCCCTCGCTGAACCTGATCAGCCAGACCGCAGCTCACTGGGCCCGGGACAGCGTGGTCGAGAACATGCTCGGCGTCTGCTCCCTCACCCCCGCACAGGCCGGCACCGTCCGCCTCCCCCTGACGACCGCGCCCCGCCGCATCGCCGAGCTCATCGCCCAAAACTGCGGACCCACCGTCGTCTTCGCCACCTACTCCTCCCTGCCCGCGCTCACACGCGCCCACAAGAAGCACCGCCTGCCGCGCTGGTCCATCGTGATCATCGACGAAGCCCACCGCAGCAGCGGCAACAGCGGCAAACAATGGGCCGCCGTCCACGACAACGCCGCCATCCCCGCCCGGCGGCGCCTCTACATGACCGCCACCCCCCGCACCTGGGCGCTCCCCGACCCCACGAAGAGCCGCCGGAAGACCACCGGCCCGCAAAAGGCACCCGAGCCCCTCGCATCCATGGACGACCCCACCATCTACGGACCCGTCGTCTACCGCCTGGGCCTGGCCGACGCCATCGACCGCGGCATCCTCGCCGACTACCGCATCGTCGTCCCCGTCATCAACGACGAGGAACTACGCGCAGTACTCCAGACCCCAGGGGTCACACGGCACATCGACGGACTGCGCCTGTCCGCACTCCAGGTCAGCCTCCTGCGCGCCATGGCCACCCACAAAGCGCGCCGCGTCATAACCTTCCACAGCCGCATCGTCAACGCCCACCAGTTCAGCCGGACCCTCCCCGACACCGTCGCCGCGACCACCCGCAGCACCGGAATCCGGAAACTGTGGACCTACCCCCTCCACAGCAGCCAGCCCACCAGCGAACGCGCCCACCGCCTGGCCGAGTTCGAAAACATCCCCCTGCTCACCAACAGCACCAGAATCCCCGGCGCCGTCGATGGCGCCGTCCTGTCCAACGTCCGGGTCCTGGGAGAAGGCGTCGACGTACCCGACGCCGACGCCATCCTGTTCGCCGACCCCAAACGCAGCCCCTCCGACATCATCCAGGCCCTCGGCCGCGCCCTGCGCCAGCCCCCAGGCGCCGGCAAGGTCGCCCTCCTGATCATCCCCATCTACGTCGGCCGCCGCCAGACCACCGAGAAGGCCCTCGAATCGTCCGCGTACAGAATCCTCTGGGAGGTCCTCAACGGACTGCGCGAACACGACTCCCAACTCTGGCGCCGATTCGGCGACCCCGACCGCGACACAGCCGCAGACCCCCTCCCCCCGGCACCCGAGCGCGCCGCCGAGATCGCACCGCTCACCGGCCTGCGCGCCCACGAGGTCGACACCCGCGTATGGGCAACCGGCTGGGCAGCCGCCGTCGGCTACTACGAGCGCCACCACCACCTCAACGTTCCCAGCGAATACACAGACCCCTTCAACTACCCCCTCGGCCTGTGGATCGGACAGCAGCGCTCCCTCTACGCCAAAGGCGACCTCGCCCCCGACCGGGCCCTCGCCCTGGAAACCCTGCACATATCCTGGCCCCACCCCCCGCGCAGCTTCGAAAGCCGCCTCACCCAGGCCATCGCCTTCGCCGACACCCACGGCACCCTCACCGTCACCACCGCCCCCAGCACCAGCGACGGTCCCATGTACCGCTGGCTCCACCGCCAGCGCGCCCTCGCCGACAGCGGCCGCATGCACTCCGCGCGCAGTGAAGCCCTCAAAGCCGTCGACCCCTGGTGGAACCCGCCCTGGGGCACCGAATGGCAGCACGACTACACCTACGTCTGCCTCCAAGCCGCTCACCAGACAGCCACGCCCACACCCGTATCCGGCCAAACCCCGGCCACCTGGCTGGACCACCAGATCGCACGCCAACACGACCTGCACCCCCAGCAGCTCCGACTCCTGAGCGACCTCGCAGCCCAGCACCCCAGCACACACCCCCACAGCATGCTGCTCCTGCCGGCCTCCCACCCCAGGACCCGTGCCTTCCACCGCGGGCTGAAAGCCGCCCGCCAGTTCCACAGACGCGAAGGCCACCTCCAGGTCCCTGCCGGACACCGGGAGAACCTCCACGGCGACGAGGTCCTCCTCAACCGCTGGATCACCAAGCACCGCAGCGGCGCCGCACAGTTGACCTCGCTGCAGATCACCGCACTGACCGCCCTGGGCATCGAACCGGAGCAACTCCGGGGAGCAGCGCTCCCAGCCGGCGCCTCTGAAGAAGCGGGCGCGTGGTGGGCGGCGCCGGAACCTTCCTGGGCCGCGCCCATTCGGCGGTTCGCGGGCTGACCGCCGGACCGCCCCGCCCGCAAGTGCGGGGTGGGCAGGGCCGGTATCCGGCCGTCCGGCCTCTACCGCCCACGGCACGGTGCGGGAGCCGTTGTCCACGAGCGGCTTCCGCACCGTGCCGTGGGGCAGAGCGAAGGCGCCGGTACTGCCTGCTCGGAGGAGCGTTGCCTGGGCACGCATCCTGGTCGAGGGAGGATCTTCTGACGGCCGGTGCCAGCGGGCATGGCATCCCCGCGGGCCGGGGCCGCCTTCCTTCTCTGTCGGCAGGGGGGCCAACTAGCCGAGACCCACTACCGGTTGCGCTGCAAGGTGGGCCAGCGGGAGGGGGGGCGGAGCCGGCCACGGCGGTCGTCGACACGCGGTCGGTGAGGCTGGCCGGCTTCGGTCCCCGCCGTCTTGCGCGACTGCGACAGCGGTCAGCAGCCAACAGTCGCAAGCGGCATATCGCGATGGACCGCGCCTGGGGTTGCTCCTGGTCGTTGCACTGGCCCCGCTGTGAACGTCGCAGACCGGCCTTGGCCTTGGCCGGTAAGGCCGGCCTGTCCCTGCGTCCGCACGCATGTGCTAAATGTCGCTTATATATTCTATTAAGTTGGATTGTCAGACCCTTCCTCTACCGTCGTTGAAGTCGTCGCGTCCGGACCGCCGGACGGGGCTGCTCGCCCCTGTCCAGGGCGCGGGCCGCGCTGAACGGCACTCGCAGCAGGGCGTGTTGAAAGGGGAGGGCCAGCGCACGTGGCTGAGGACTGGTGGAGCGTTGTGGAGACCGGCCTGTTCGACGTCTTCACCGACGACAGACAGGCTGGGAAGCAGCGACTGACCGGCGCCGTACTCGCCGCTCTGCTGGTGGCGAGCAGCCGCGGCCCGATGTGGACGCTGTCCGACATCAGGAAGCTGCTGGTTGAGGTGGGCTACGAGAACGCGGCCGGCAACGAAGACCTCGTCGAAGTCCTCGAGGTCCTCAAGGCCCACGGATACGTCACGCCGAGCGTCGACCATACCGCGGCCGTCGAGAGCCTCAGTGACGGACGCCGGCGCCGTGAGGCGTGGGCGCTCACGCGGCAGGGCCGGGTGGTCGTGGCCGGCATCCGGGACATCGCCCGCCGTCTGCACCGGTCCTTGCGGCTTCCACCGCGTCTGCTCGACGCCGTCGAGCAGACCCTTCAGATCCTGCTGCAGCAGTACCACGAAGACGCCGAAATGCTAGACCCCACCCTGGACCAGGTCCGCGCACACCTGGAGCAGCTCCAGGAGGCAGGCGGAGACTTCTACAGCGCGGTCGGCTCCCTCGCACAAGGGGACGTCACCGACGACGCGGTGTTCATCACCAGCCGCCGCCACATTCTCCTGGCCCTGCAGCACTTCGCACGCCGCACCGAACAGTCCCTCCACCAGGTCAGGGCGGCCTTCGGCGCACTGGCCGAGGTCGGCACCAAGAACGTCGTCCACCGCGCGATCGCCGGTGCCGGCATCCTCGACCCGGCCGAACGACAAGCGTGGACGGCCGACCGGGAACGGGACCTGGCCGACCTCGAGGCATGGTTCGTACCCCACGGCTCGATCGAGCGCCTGGTCAACGCGGCGGCGGACGCCATCCACGCCCTGCTGGGAGCCATCGACCGACGCTTCTACGCCAGTGCCCGGGGCAGCGACGTCGGCGAGGACTTCCGCCAGATCGCCCGGATGCTGCACGCCCAGCCCACCGAGGCCCGCACCCAGCAGGTGTTCGCCGCGGCCTTCGGGATCTGGCCCGCCCGCCATCCCGTGGAGACCGTCGAAGAGTCCCTCGCCCCACTGCACACCACCCGCAGCGCAGGCAGCCGCACCATCAAGCTGGTCCTGCGGCCCCATGACCGCGGTGCGCGTTCCACCGGCGCACCCCGCAAGGTCGCCGACCTCACCGAGCAGCGGCGAGCGGCAGAAGCCGCCAACGAAGCCGAGATCGCCCGCACGGAATCGATTGCCAGAGCGCTGGCCACGCCCGGAGTGGTCCCGCTGACCCACTTCACCGGACTGGACACCGCGCACGCCGAAGTCCTCGTGGACCTGATCGAGGAAGCCCTCAACAGCTTCGACGACACAACAGGCACGGGGACAGCCGCCACGGTCGGGGCCGAACTGACCCTGTGGATCGGCACGCCAGGTCACGCGGTGAGCGTCGTGCTGCAAGAAGGAGAGCTGATCGCCCCCGACTTCCTCATCCGCATTCGATGCACCCCGCCGCGAGAAGGAGAGGAAGCGGCATGACCACCACACCCCCCGCCCCAACCGGCGACCAGCCACCGCTCAGCCCCGAAGCAGAGCCGGTCGTGGCAAGACTGCTGGGCCACCAGATCCTGGCAGAGGAGGACGACCCCGAACAGTTCCGCCTGGCCTGCCACCACCGACACGAGATCACCCGCTGGTTCAGCGAAAACCCCGGCTGGCGCTTCCACATCGAACGCCCGGCAGGCATCGGCCGCCTCTACAAACGCCACTACGACCCACCCGCCGGCCGCGTCCCCCTCCTGCACCGCAGCAAGCCGTCCGCCCGCACCCCCGTCTCTCCTCTCGTACAGATCCTGACCGCGCTGATCTGCGAGCAGATGTGGCGCGCCACCCAGACCACCTTCAACCACCTCCAGCGCGCCGTCATCCAGGCATGCGGCACCGAAGCCTCAACAGGCCGACTTCCCCGATTCCAGCCGGTCGCCACCGCAGGACAGAAGCAGGCCACCGCCGCCGCACACCGCATGGCATTCATCGACGCCCTGCGCCTCCTGGAGTCCTGGCACTTCCTCACCTCCGACCAGCCCCTGAACGTCCTCGAACAGGACATCGACGCAGACCTGACCATCACCGCACGCCGCGAACGCCTCGCCCTGCTGATCGCCTGCCCAGCACCCTCACTCCTCCCGATCGACCTGGACGCCCCCGACAGCCACATCGCCGCCCTCTGCCCAGACCAGGCACCCCCGCCCGAGGACGCACTCCCCGTCGACACGGCACGCCACCACCGCCACACGGCACTGCGCGCCGTCCTGGACAACCCCGGGATCGCGCCCGACCCCGCCACCGGGCCAGGCGCCTACCTCTCCTCGTGGAGCGGCCGCGAGCAGGCCCTGAACGTCGCCGCAGCCGCCGGCCTGGCCTGCACGGTCCGCCAGGACTGGTGGATGATCACCGACCCGGCCGGACACACCACGGACCTCACCTTCCCCCGCAGCCGCACCGTCGAGCAGCAAGCAGCCCTGCTCCTGCTCGAGGCCCTGACAGGCCGGGACGACCCCATGGCCTGGTTCGGCCTCCACTGGACCACCGACGTACTCGCCGAGCACCTCAGACAGCGACCGTGGTGGGCCCGCAACTACCAAGGCACAGGCAAGGCCAGAACCCTCGCCACCGCCGCGGTACACCACCTGCTCTCCATCGGCGCGTGCACCGCCGACCCGCCGCCCGGCACCGGCTGGCAGCCCACCCCCGCCATCCACCTCTGGCGACTCAGCATCACCGACGCGCCCCGCCCGCACCCGGCTACCGAAGCTCACGAGGGATCCAGCCGAGATGAATGACACCCCCCGCCACCGCCTCCTCGCCGACGCGGCCGGAGCCTTCACCGATGTACCGACCCTCGACCCGCACCCCACCGCACGCGGGCGCTGGCAGCCCACCCGGGCCGGAGCGGTCAACTCCTGGCTCTGGACCAACGAGCAGTTCGCCTACGCAGGCGGCAGCCTCGCCATGGTCGGCATGAACGGCTCCGGGAAGTCCCTGACCAGCGCCGTCCTGTTCCCGACCTTCATCGATGGCAACGTCACCGCCAAGAACCTCTCGGCCGCGGCAGAGGCCGCCGGAACGCTGACCGCCATCCACACGCTAGGCAGGCCAGGACCGCCCAAGAGCGGCACCTGGTGGCAGGAGTACGGACGAACCGACCCCGACGGCCCGCACTCCCGTACGCGGTGGCTCACCGCCGGTCTGTGGCTGCACAGCGGCGGAGGCCAGCGCAACACCCTGGACCGGGCGTGGTTCCTTGTCCCCGCCCGCGTCCACGCCCAGCTCATCCTCGAACGGGACGGCATGCCCGTCACCATCACCGACCTCGCCGCCCAGCTGGAGGCATTCGACGGCCTGCTGTTCACCTCGTCCCCCCGCCTGGAACAGCAATGCCGGGACCACACCTCTGTGCTGCGCAAGGAAGAGGACTATCCGGAGACAGTCCGCGAGCTGATGTACCAGCCGCTGGACGGCACCCAGACCGACGCCCTCGCCACCGTCCTGCGCGCCCTGCGCAGCGTCCAGGCCGGAGACAAGATCAGCCCCCGGATCATGGAGGAGACCCTTACCTCCGCACTGCCCGCCCTCGAAACCCGCCGCGTCCAAAACCTTGCCGACGCTCTGAGCAAGGCCGAACAGCTCCAGGGCCACCTGCAAGCGGCACACACCGAGCGCGGCATCCTGTCCGAGGTCCGAACCGCCTACCGCCGCTACGTCGCCGCTGCCGCCACCACGACCGCTACGACCTACGCAAACCTCCACACCCTGCACGCCGACGCCGTCACCGCCCGCGACCAGGCACTCCACGCAGAGACCCTCGCAGAACAGCGACAGAAAGAGGCCGCCGCAGCCCTCCAGGAGGACGAAGACCGAGCAGAGCAACTACGCGGCACAATCCGCACCCTCGAGAACCGGCTCAACGAGCATCCCGGAACGAGCCTCGCAGACCTCAGCCGCCACGCCCAGGACTGCGAGAAGCGCGCCTCCGACAGCCTGCAGCACGCCGACGAAGCACAAGCCATCCACCAAGAGCGCCAGGCACAGAGCGCAGCCGACCAGCAGACAGCCGACCAAGCCCTGGCGGCCTGGGCCAAGACGACACACGACCTCGGCAGACTCGCCGGGGACCTGGGCGCCGCGGCGTTTCACGAGCCGCTGGCCAGCGTCCTCAGCGAAACCCAGCAGCACCAGAAGCCTGCCGACAACGGCGCCACCGTAGCCGCCCGCGAACAGGCAGCAGCATGGGGCCAGGCACAGTCCCAGGCGGCCGAACGTGTTCAGGCAGCGCTGGAGCACTTCACCAACGAGCAGAACGAGCAGAGCGCCGCTCAAGACACCTACGAGAACAAGCGGCAGCACGCCGAAACAGCAGAAGCACACTCACAGGATGCGACCGACGCGCTGGAACAGGCCGAGGAGGCCACCCGCACCGCACTGTCGCGCTACAGCACCCACCTCAAGCGACTCCCGGCGCTCCCGGACGACCTGGGCGACGCGACCCCGCTCGACCCGACTGCCATCCGCGCCTGGGTCAACGACCAGACCGCCGACGCCCTCGCGAAGCTCGACGTCAGAGCCTGCGAGGAACGCGCGGATGCCCGATCCCAGGCTGCGGACGAAGCGTCCGCGCGTGCCACCACAGCCAGTGAACTCGCGGCCGGAGCAGTCAGGCAAGCCACGTCCATCGCAGACGCGCTGAGCAACAAAGCCGATGCGTTGACCGACACCCCCTGCTCCCTGCTCGACCTCGTACACGCCGCCCGCGAGGTCACCCGCCCCGCACCCCCACGCCCGAAGTCCACCACTCACACGGAGCCCAGTGACCAGGAGGAATGTCTCCTCGACACCCTGGAGGAGACCGCCCACAGCGACCTCGGCCGCCGCCGGCTCCTGATTCGGCAAGCCGCCCGCGACCTCACCGACGCCGCACGCGCCCAGGATCGGGCTACCGCCACATACGCCCAGGCCCAGAAGACACAAGCCCTCGCAGACGCCGCGGAGGAGACATCCCGCGACGCACGATGCACCGCGGACCAGGAAGCACACACCTGGGCACGCCATGTTCACGCATGGGCCCACGACCTGAAGATCCTCGACCCGGCCGGCCTGCGCCTGCCGGACTTTACCGATGGCCCCCTTGACCTCAACGCGGCGCACCACCTCGCCCAGGACACCGCGACAGCGCACCGCAGCGCCGTGGAGGCCCTCTCCGGCCGACTTGCCGAAGCAGAACTGCGCCTGGACGCAGACCGCGCATCCCTGGAAGACCTCGAGGCGAAGATCCGCCACGCCCGTCAGGTCGGCACCCCTCCCACCCCACCGGACTGGAGGGCCTCGCGGCACGGCCGGGCCGGGACGCCCCTGTGGGAGGCCGTCGAGTTCGCCCAGCACCTCCAGCCCGACGAAGCCAGCCGGCTGGAAGGAGCCCTGCTCGCGGCCGGACTCCTGGACGCCTGGATCTCGCCCACAGGCGAAATGGCAGTCGGTGACATCACCCTCACCCTCACCCCCGAGCACCAAGGACCGTCCCTGGCCGACGTTTTGGTGCCCGACTCCCACACCCCCCTCGACCCGGCACTGGTCCGACGGATCCTGGCAGGAATCCGCCTCCTGCAGCCCGGTGAACAACCGCTGCCCGGGCAGGCAGCCGTCGGACTGGACGGCACCGCATACATCGGCCCCCTGGCCGCCGCGTCCCCTGCCACCTGGGACGCCTGCCACATCGGTGCCGCAGCCCGCGAACGCGCTCGCCAGCAGCTCCTCGCCGACCTCAACGAGAAACGTCACCACGCGACAACGGCACTCGCCGCAACCCGTACGCTTGTCGACACCCTCAAGCGCGACCTGACCACCGCCGATCGCGAGCAGGCCACCCCCGACCCGGTACCGTGGCGCAGCGCTGAAGAAGCCGCCGCCACCACCGCCTTCGAAGCCGAGGTCAAGAACGCCGCCGCCGGCGACGCGGCACACGCCGCCGCCGTCGTGGAGGAGCACCGGCAGTCCACCTCTCGCACCGCACAGCAGGCCTGCACCAACGCGAGCCTCACCATGAACCAGCAGGCCGCGGAAGCCGCCCTGGCGCTGTGCACCGAGCTGGCCGGGCACCTCACCACCACGACCGTCGCCACAAAGTCCGCGATCGCAGCCACTCGCACCCTGCACGCCGCCAACGAGTACGCCGACAGGACTCGGGTTGAGGCTGCCCAAGCACACCACGCACTCAGCCGTGCACGACAAGCCGCACACGAAACCGAACAGGACCGCAGGAACCTCCCGGGCGAACTCGACCTCCTGGCCCCAGCCCAGGAAGCGGCCGGCCGGGCCCACCGGTGCGCCCAGGAGGCGGCGAAGGAAGCGACCGCAGCCGAGGAAGCACTCGGCCGCCGCACACGCCTGCTCAGTACAGCCGTATCCCGCCTGCACTCCACAGCGCGCGATGGCGTCGCCGAGCTCCCGGTAGAAGCCGAAGCCCTGGGGCGCTACCGCAGCCGCCTGCAGACGCTCATTGCTTCCCTCTCCGGCTGGGGCGACGCCGCCATGCGCGCGCAGTTCACCGCGCAGACCGCTGCGGGCAGCCTCAGCAATGCCGCCGCCGCCAAAGAGCAGGCGGAACGACTTCGCCGACGTGCCAGCGACGATCAACGCGCCGCCGACCATGCGCGCCACCGCCATGACGAGGAGGTCCGCCAGCATGAGCGTCCGTACCAGCAGCTCTCCGCCGAACTCGAACAACGCCTGAAAGAACAGAACGACCTTGGCACCCGCCTTGCCGAACGCCGGAACGCCGATCAGCAGGCCCGCCTTGACCATTCGCGCAGAGGCGACGAGACCGTGGCCTGTACCGCGCGCGTCGCGGCCGCGGCAGAAGGACGAGCAGCGGCCCTGACTCAACTGCAGGCGCTGTTCGACCACGGGCTGGTCGCCGAACTCGCAGACAGCGAGAGCCTTCACCGGCCCGAACATCCCGGCGAGGCACTCGACATCGCCCGGGCCGTCATGGAACAACGAGGCCTCGGCCTCGCGCCGACCCGCGAACAGGCAGCTACAGCCGAGAGCGAAGCCAGAACACAACTCGACCGCCGCATTCGCCACAACCTCAGCCGACTCCTGGAAATCAACCGGCACGTCGTCTCCGAGGACATCCCCGGCACCACCTGGCGGCGGATCACCGTCACCCACCTCGGCCACGCAAGCGAAGCCGGCGCCACGCAACCCCACATGCAGCCGCTCAGCGCCATCCTGGCCGGCCTCACCCACACCATCACCACGCTGGAAAACGACTTCAGCGAACAGGTGCAGAACGAAGTCAAGGGCGTTGTCTTCTCCGAACTCCGCAGAGACATCAACACCCGCATCGACACGGCCCAGAGCATCGTCGACGACATCACCAAAACCCTCGACGGCGTCCGGACAGGCGTAGCCAAAGTCGGAATCCGCCTCCAGTGGCAGCCCAAGAACGACCCGATCGCCACCGAAGCACTCCAGCTCATCCAGGCAGTCGACCTCACAGGCAACTTCGACCGCATGTACGACTTCTTCATCGAGCAGCTGAAGAACGAAGAAGCCAACCACCCCACATGGGCCAAACGCGTAGAGCACGTCTTCAACTACCGCAACTGGTTTACCTGGGAGATCGCACTCACCCACAACGATTTCCGTGACGACCCCACCAGCGACGCCGAGGTCTTTCGCACGCTGACCACCCGCAACAACCCCCTCGCGAGCCTTTCCGGAGGAGAGAAGCGACTGGTCACCATGCTGCCGCTACTCGCGGCAGCACACGCCTTCTACTCCACCGAGGGCTACCAGGGGCCGCACATGGTCTTCATCGACGAACTCGATGCCGCCCTCGACTCACGCAACCTGCGCAAACTCCTCGAACTCCTGCGGATCTGGGACTTCGACGCCGTTGTCACTCTGCCCTCCATGCGCCCGCTCCTCGTCGCCGAGACCCAGTCCATCGGTATCCACCGCATCCACAAGACCCGCACCGCCCGCTACACCATCCCGAGCATCTGGACCGGCGTAGGCACACCACACACCACCCGCATCCACGCCAGCATCCCCGCACCGCGACCACACGAGCAGCCCGAGACTGAAGGGAGCGCCTGATGCCCTCAGACCTCCATGATCCCGACATCCGGCCCCTTTGGCAGTCCCTGGCCGACCGCCTGGCCCAAGGAGACGCCCCCGAGACCATCAAGACCGTCACCGTCCCCCTCACCCGGCCCGCCCGGGCACGCATCGCCGGCTGGCTCGCCCACACCACGCCTCAAGGACGCCGCCGTCCTCTACGGACCGGCGACAGCGGCACGACGATCCCCGTACCCCGACTCCTGACCGCCCTCGGACACACACACCACGACCTGCGCAACCTCATCGAGGCCGCAGGCCTCCAGATCCCAGACACCGCCAGCACGCGCACAGCAGCCCGCCGCCTGCGCACAGAAATCGACTCACATGCCGCGCACGCCCTGCCCGATGCCCCACTCCTCAACGAGCGCCTGCGCTCCTACGGCATCAGCGAAGACACCCTCGAGAAACGGCGCTTCCTCATCGACGCCCTGGCGCGCGCCCACGCGGTCCTGCCCCTGCCCAGACGGCTCTCACTGGCCCGCCTCGCCCATCACTGCGCCGCCGACCCCCATTACTTCGACCTCAACGACAACGGCCGCGGCGCACTACTCGTCCTTCTGGCCCGCGACCTCCTGAACGCAGAACAGCCCGACACGCCGGCGGGCGACCGCGGGCTCCTGGCCCGCCTCGGCATCGTCGCCGACCGCCTGTCCCAGACGGTCCTGCTGTTCAACGTCCAGGCCACCGGCGACGGTCCCAGCGACCGAGCGCTCAACCTCGCCTACAAGGACCGGCGCCCCGTCCACCTCACCCTGCACGACCTCACCGCATACCCCCCGACTCTCCAGGCCGGCCAAAGACTGCTCGTCGTCGAGAACGTCTCCCTCATCGACGAAGCACTCGAACGCGGCGTCACCAGACCACTCGCCTGCACGAGGGGAACCCTCAGCGCCGTCGACCACACCCTGCTCGCTCTCGCCCGCGACGCTGGCCTGGCGCTCGAATACGCCGGGGACCACGACCCATGGGGTCACGCCATCGCCGCGACGGTCCATGATCGCTACCGCGCCACACTCGTCGCCATGGACGATGCCGCACACCGCAGCGCTGCTGATTCCGAGCCCGACTGGAGCCGACTTCCACGAGCCGGCAGGGAGACGAACGACCATGAACCTCCCCGCGACCGCAGTGGCGTCGAGGGCAGGATCTACCAAGAGAACAGCGCCATTATCGACATGCTGCTCGGCGCCAGCAGATCCGATCCCCTGCGACCTGACACCAGCCCCGCAGCATCATCCGCACAGGGCCACACCGGACCGTGGCCTCCATCCCCGCATGACTCCGTACACATGCCGAGTCGATGAGCCACGTGAACCCCGCGGTGCGGCCTGGCACCCGGCGCGGGTCGGCTACAGGCGGCTTTTTGTACCTGCCGGGGATCGCTGCGAGCCGGTGATCCAAGTGAGGTCGTCCGTGTACGGGTCGAGATTCCACGAGCCGAGAGCCTGACGGGCGACGAGCAGCTCCACAGCGTCCATCAGATCGAGGCGCGCGAGCCTGCTCATGCGCGCCAGGTGACCGGCCTCTGCGACGCCGGTCGTGCTGCCGGGAGAGGTGTGAGCGGCGAGGGTCACGGCCACGAGCCGATGGGATGCGCTGGGCTGAGGAAAGACGGGGGATCGTGCACGAGGCATCCGTGCTGCACCGCCATGATTGCGGCCTTCGGACTGCCGAGCTGATGATCCAGCTGACGGCAGACCGCGCACGACTTTGGGCCCCAGGCCGTCCGCCGGGCGGGGAGCTTCTGGATCACCCACCGGTCCGCTCCGATTCGATACGGGATGATGGCGGGCATGGTCACATCGGTCGAGCCCACCGTCTGGCGTCCCGCCGACCGTCCCGTGCTGCGTCCGGACCAGGAGGGCGGCCTGCGGGCGGTGGTCCGACATTTGCGCCGCCCGCATACCCGGGCCTTGTACGTGGCAGCGACAGGGACAGGCAAGACGCTGGCGTCGATCCGGGCCGCGGACGAGCTCGGCGCCCGCCTGGTCCTGGTTGTCGTGCCCACGCTGGACCTGGCCGCGCAGACCGCGCTCGCGTGGCGCCGTGACGGTCACCTGGAGCACATGGTGATCGTGTCCTCGATGGACACCACGGCACACGACGCGCTCGCTGCCCGCCGAGTCGGTTCCACCAGCAGCCCGCATGCCCTTGCGGCGCTGATGTCGGTCGTGGGGGAGAGGGACGACCAGCTCCCCGCCCTGACAGTGATCTCCACCTACGACTCACTCGACAAGATCGAGGCGACACAGCACACCCGCTACACCGTGCCACCCTTCGATCTCGCGATCATGGACGAGGCTCACCGCATCGCCGGCCGGGCGGACAAGAAGTGGGCCGTCATCAACGACGCGACCCGGATCCATACCGACCGCCGCCTCTACATGACCGCCACCCCACGCAGCTTCGCCGCTCCCAACCTCACCGAGTCCGCAAGTACCGCCCGCCGCCAACCTCGCACCACACCCGTGCCGGACACGGACGCGGCGGCGAACAGCATGGACAACGAGACCGTCTACGGAAAGAAAGTCTTCGAGTACCCCCTCGCACAGGCCATCGCCGACGGGGTCGCCGCGGACTACCGCATCGTGGTCCCCACCGTCACCGACACCGACCTCCGCGCCCGCCTCAACCTCCCCGCCCCCGGCACAACCACCCCCGGCACAGGCCCCGAGGACGCCCTGCGCACCACCGCACTCCACCTCGCCGTCCTGAACGCCATGACCAAGCACTCCATGCGCCGGGTCCTGGTCTTCTTCCACCTCGTCGAAGACTCCATCCGCTTCACCCGCGAACTGCCCCACACCCTGCGCCGCCTCCGCACAGCCGACCCCGACTGCTTCCCCGGCCTTGACCCCGACGTCTTCCACGTCCACGGCGACCACACCGCCGACCAGCGCACCGACATCTTCGCCCGCTTCGCCGCCTCACCCCGCGCGATCCTCACCAACGCCAAAGTGATCGCCGAAGGCATCGACATCCCCAGCGTCGACGCCGTCGTCTTCGCCGACCCCACCAGCAGCATCACCCGCTGCGTCCAAGGCCTCGGTCGCGCCCTACGCCTGGACGTATCCGGCAAGACCGCCAGCCTCATCGTCCCCGTCTACATTCCGCCAGCCGACGACCCCGAGAACATCCTCGGCACTCCCTACGAACCCGTCTGGGCCATCACCACCGCCCTGGCCAGCCACGACCACCGCATCCTCGAACGCCTCCCCAACAAGGCCAACCGCCTCACCACCGAGACCAGCCGCCTCATCCAGCACCGCTGGCACTTCGACTACACGATCCACCCCGAACGCATCGCCCAAGCGATGGACCTCATCGCGTTCAACCCCCGCGGCGCCCTCACTCGCACCCGCCGTGAAGGCCTCGCCTCCGCCCAGGCTTTCCACGACGCCTACGGCCACCTCGACGTTCCCACCGACCACACCGATCCGGCCGGCTTCGAACTCGGCCGCTTCATCACCACCATGCGCGACGCCGCGACCGCCGGCCGCCTCGAACCCGACTGGACTGCCGAGCTCGACGCGCTCGGCATGATCTGGGACAAGCACGCCGCCGCGTGGCGCGCCCGCCTGACGGCCGCCGCGGACTACCACCGCGCGCACGGCCACCTTGCTGCCCCCGCCACCACCGCTCTCGGTGGCTGGCTCGCCGAACAACGCTCCCTCGCCACACGCGGCCGCCTCGACACCGCCCGCGCCGCCGACCTGGCGGCCGTCGACCCCGACTGGCAGCTCCCACACGGCCCGGACTGGCACCGCAAATACCACCTGGCGCGCCGCCACATCGAGACCGGCCAGCCCCTTACCCCTGACACCCATGTCGGCACCATCAACCTCGGCAGCTGGGCCGCCCGCCAGCTCACCGCCTGGACCACCCTCGACTCCGGCCAGCACCGCCTCCTGGCCGCCCTGAACCTCACACCCGCCACCAGCGATCTCACACCCCGCCCCACAACGCGGCGCACCTTCGCCCAGACCGTTCAGATCCTCGAACTCTTCCTCCACCGCGAACGTCGCGCCCCCACTGCCCGCGAGACGATCACCGTCGACGGCGACACCGTCAAGATCGGCCCCTGGTTCGCCAAGACCCGCACCAAGATGCGGACCGGTCAGATCAAAGCCGAGCAGGCGCAGCTCGTCGCCGCCCTCTTCGACGGCGACTGGACGGATGAGAACCCCGTCCCCGCCTTCGGCTGACCCCTGGGGCGATTGCTGAGACCGCGGGCCGACCGGCAGCTCGTCCGGGATCGTGCCGTACGCGCCGCAGCTACTCCGAGTCCGCTAGGTACGGTGCGAACAGGCGGCGGCTGACCAGGGAACGGAACTCCCGCAACGCTACGTCCGCCGCTGCGATCGCCCTCTGGTACCGCGGCCGCATGGCCTCAAGGAGCTCCCCCTCCCGCAGGTGCACCCAGAGGAAGCCGCCCCCCATACGGTCAACCTTCGTCATCGCCTCCCGGGCCCGCTCCTCCGCAGCGTGTACATGCGCGTTGATAGCCCCGTCAGCCCATCGGACCGCGATCGCGACCTGGTCGAGGGCTGCTCGATCTTCGGCGTCGAGCATATGGATCGCAGCGCAGCAGGCCGCAGACTGCGGTAGCAAGATGAGAAGGAGACGGACCTCCCGGGCGGCCTTCACCACGTCGGCCATCACGTCCTGCGGCCCGGTGCGGCAAAGCGCGTTGAGCGCGTCCTCGACGTCCGGCCAGGACTCCGGCAACCCCACCCAGGCTTCATAGGCTTCCCGGGCGTCACTCAAGACACCGGTGGCGGCCCTGTCGAAGGTGTCCACGACCTCCTGCTGTGCCTGAAAGCGCTCAGCCGCTACGGCAGCGCGTTCGGCGACCTCGGCTGCCGGGACCTCTGCGCGCACGGCTGGTCGGCCAGCAGTTCCAGACGCATCGAGTGGCAAATCCGATCGTTCCATCTGCCGCCCAGGACGAGGCTCCCGCCGAGTTGCGTCCTCCCACAGGCCTTGGATTCTTTGCCGGAGCTTCTGTTGCTCCTCCTTCTCCTCCTGACGCAAGTGTCTGCCGGGTGCCTGTGCCGTCGGGGGCGGGCAGAGAGCGTCCAGGATCGCGTTGAAGCTCGCGCTGTTACCGGCAGAGGCACCTTTGAGGATCGAGGAGAGAGTGGGTGCCACCACGCCCGACTCCCGGGAAAGGTCCGCCGCCCGCCACCCCCGCTCGGCCATAGCCGAGCGCAGCGCGACGCCCAACTCCTGCTTGGCGGTCTCCTGGGGCGAAGCCCCGCCCCTCGCCTCCGCCATCGAGACCCCCTTCGACTTCGTTCCTTCAGGTTTCTTCCGGTTTCTTCAGCCCTGAACCTACTGCGCCCTGCGCCGTGGCCTGATGGAGGTGCCCGGGCGGCGACCGACCCGGACTCAACCCTGGAGGCACCTCAACCATGTCCACGCTGCCGACCCTGCTCACCGAGACCGCCCTCTTCGCTGCTCTTACCGGCGCCCTCTACACCGCCAGCGTGGCCTCGGTCGCGGCTGTCTCGGTTGTCTCGCGGAGCCCCGAGCGGCGCAGGGACGCCCGCGAGACGCTCAAGATCCTCCTGCGCCGACGGACGCGATGACCGCAGACGCGGGCCCGGGGCGGCGACGCGTCTACCGGCGGACCCGGTCCACGCTCAGATGGTCGAACACGTAGGACGGCAGAACCCGGTGAGCCCCGCAGCGTCCTGGACGACGGCTCGCAACTCCTCGCCTTCTACACCGGCGAGTGCCGCGCCCCTTCGTCCCCAGCGAGCTGAACACCACCCCGGTCACAGGCCCCGACAACGGGCCCGCCGGTGGCGTGAACCGGCCCTTCCGGCCACCTCGGGCAACTGGTTATCCTCTACGGCACGTGCTTCGTCTGCGCGTGCCACGGCCCAGACCCACCTCTGACCGAAGGCGAACCTGAGCGGCCGCTCGGAAGGCGTGAACAGCGGTGCCCGCAGACATGACCGTGACGTCCCGCGCACCTGGCACGCCGGGGTGGGACGGCACAGCCAGCGCGCAGGAGCTGTCATGACCCGGAACATCACCCACCAGCAGCGCATCGCCCAGGATCTGAACGCCGCCGTGGGATGCGGCTACCAGGAAGCACTGCGCCGCGTCAGGCAAGCCGCAGCCGCCGGCCGCCTGCCCACCCCCCTCGACGCCCAGGGACGAGCAGCGGCCGTCGACCTCCTGACCCGCGAAGTCACCACTGCGAGCGCCATCCGGACAACACCCGCCACCAGCCCTCTGCCCACGACACAGCCCCCCGTGCCGCCGCGGTGCCTCTGGCCGTGGGGCGCGGACGCCGCCGCGCTTGCATCCCTTGCCCCGGGGACGGTGACGGCACTGGTGTCACTGCCGACGGCCGGCCGCTCCACCCTGGCGCTGAACGTCGCCCTGCACAACGCACAGCAGCGCATCGGCGCCCTGTTCACCTCCGGGGAGATCACCAGCAAGGCCCTGGCCCAGAAGGTCATCGCCGCCAGATACGGATTCGACGTACGTTCGCAGGTGCCTCCCGGCGGCTGGGAGACGTTCAAGGCCACCGCGGTGCCCGAACTCGACGCCACCCCTCTGCTCCGGCACGGCGCGCATGTGGGTACCAGCGCGCCCGACAGCCTTCGAGCCGGCCTGCTGGCCGCAGCCCGCAGAGGCTTTACGCTCAGGCTGTGGGTCGTCGACTCCCTCTGGCACTTCAGCGACTTCACCGACGAGGGGCGTGACACCGCCGCGACCATGGCAGAACTCCGTTCCCTGGCCCGCGAATATAACTTGGCCGTCCTGGTCACTTCGCAGGTCGTCACCGAAGACCCGGACGACCCTGACGTCCCGGTCACCGCCGCGCACCTGCCGGCCGGCATGGCCGACTACAGCGACCGGGTCCTCGTCCTGGACCGGCCAGGCGCCCAGGGCAGCTGGGGCACCACCACCTACCCTTCCAGCGCGATTTTGCGCCGGGTGGCTGGCCCGGGGCCCGCGATCGAACTCGAGCTGGAGCCGGAACACTGCCGTTTCGTCTCCCTCTGACGGCCTTCCCGCTGCCGGCCTGGCCCTGACCATCTCCTCAGAGCCAGGCCCACGCGACCAGGACCGATACCAGCGGGGCGGCGAAGACGGTACGGAACACGAGGGGATCACGTGCCGCTTTCGCCGAGTAGGAGGCGTGCATCGTCCTGCGCTTGCTGCCGCCACTTCCGCTGACGGTCGAGGACCGCCACGGTGCGCCGGCGGACGGTCAGCAGCGCTTGGTGCGGGTCCTTGCCGTAGTAGTCGCCCAGCGTCTGCACCAAGTCCTCGAACGCTCCCAGAACGGCCAGCACCGCCGCGGTGACGATCTCCGGATCGGCTCGCATGACCGGCTGGTCGTCCTCGTCGGAAGCGAAGGCCTGGGCGACCATCCACACGGTGCTGTGGGAGGCCGCGGAGGATATGCGGTACCAAGCAGGAAGATGCGTGGGCCGCTTCGCGGCGATGTTGGTGAGGTCCACCTTGAACGGCGCCTTGACCGCCCCCAGCACGGCCGAGCTCGGGTGACCCCGCTTGTCCAGGCCGATGCTCATTCCGGCGCGCTGGACGGTCCGCTCGGCCAACTGCCAGATCTTCTCCGCTTCCGGGACCGCCTGCACGCCGACGTCCTTGGCCGCGACCTGATGCTGCCGAGCCCCATTGAGCCACGCGGCCGCGATGCGCACCGCACGCTGCTCGGGGCTGAGACCGGGCTCGTAGAGATGGCACACCCGGATGGCGCCCTCCTGCACGACGCGGGAGAGCGAGACGAGCGACCATATGGCCACGGGCTCGCCCACCAGCGTCCGCTCGATCGCCTGGACGTGATCGACGATGTTCCCGAGGGTGAGCTGAGTGCTCCAGCCCGCCCACGCCCACAACCGGGAACGTGCTGTGCGGTGCCGGTGATGTGAGGAACTGACCCAGCCCGCATCGGCGGGCGACATCCCCTCGACCGCGGTGCCTTCGGTGAGACTCCCGACGAAGGCGTCCAGTGACTCGACGGCATGGCGCAGCGTACGCGCGCCCTCGTCCACGACTTCCCTGGGCACGCCGAGCCGACGCGGATCGGAGGCTGCATCTCGATTCATCTTGGCGACCGTACACGTCCCCTCGAAGGGCAGCTTCGCTGCGGCGGGCCCCCATCACAGCGCCGGCTTCTGGTGCCGCGCGAGGAGACTGGTGAAGAAGGACTCCAACAGCTGCCTGCCGCCCGGGGCGGTGAGTTCCCAGCCGCCGAAGCGGTAGATCTCATATCCGGCGAGCCTCAGCCGACGGTCCTCGGCGACCATCTCCGCGTACAGCCGCGGAACCGCGGTATGCGTGATGCGCCCTTGCTCGTCGGGCGGGTTGGGCCGACCGTAGTGCTGCACTCCGTCGACCTCGATGACGATGCGGGAGCGGTCCGGGGCCAGGAGCAGGAAGTCCATTCGCTGCCGGTACAGCGCGCCGGACTGCTTGCCGCTCTTGCGCGTGTAGGGGTCGTAGTGCAGGTAGACCTGGGGGATCAGCGCGGGCAGGTCGAAACCTCCTTCCTCGGCATACCGGGCACAGTAGGTGATCATGAGGAGCTGCTCGGGCTTCGAGTCCAGCGACCGGTACAGACGCCGGTACAGCCCCTCGGCGGCAGTCTTCTCATCGGCGCCAGGCTGGTGGTACTTCTGCCACCAGGCGACCATCTGCCGCCAGGTGAGCCCGTGAGGTGGCAGCGGGTCGGTGAACACCAAGCACGTGTCGGCGTGACGGACGATCTCGACCTCGTTGTTCACCGCGTCCCGCAGCACGATCTCCGGCTTGACCCCGTCGGCGGCGAAGATCAGGTTCTTGAAGCTGCCCGACGGCCCCCTGGTGAACCGCCGTTCATACTCCAGCTCCTGCAGGTCCTCCAGCGCGTCCCGCGTAGGGCCGAGAATCTGCTCGATGCAGTCCCGCCGCGCCTTCCAACTGCCGCTCATATCGTTGGCGCGCCAGTAGCTGCCGAACCCGCGCGGCCCGTCGAAGGTACGAAACGGCCAGGCGGGCGGCTCGAGGGCCAGGCGCTCGAGGACGGCGCGGTGCGCCTTAATGACCAGGGGCACGCTCTCGTCGTCCAGATGCCGGCCCTGGCCGTCGGTGCCATAGGAGACGAAATCGTGGTGCAGCAGCCGGGTCAGCGCGATCGCCACGTCCAGGTCGGTATGCCCGGCCGGCGGACCGAACCGCAAGGATTCGACCAGTTCGATGTCGAGCACCCAGGGCTGCGCCCATCCGTCACCGCTGCTGAAGAACGCCGTCAGCTCCATACCCACCCCCGTAGTGATCCTCCAGGACATCGTCGGCCGCCGACAACGCGGCCGCCAGAGACTAGGCCCCTTCCCCTGCCGCTGGACGTGCTGGCAGGTCCCCACTCGACCAACGGCTACCGGTCTCGTACCCCCGGCGCGAGCATGGCTGTGCTCTGTCGGCGGCGCTGTCACACCGGCCCGCTACGGTTCGGCTATGGCCGCGCATACCTCGTCTCCGAACGGACTCGTCCCCGTACACATCGCTGTCCACGACCCCGCCCCGATGGAGGAGCCCGGTCCACAGACCAACGACTACGTACGCGACCGCTTCACGGCTTCGGCCAAGTACGCGGGAATCTCCTGGACCAAGCACGGGGCCGAGCCGCGCTGGCTCGGCATGGACACCAGCACCTGCGCCGCCGCCATCAACCCGAGCTACTTCTCCGGCAACGGCGCCGACGAATACGACAGGTTCCTGTCCGGGGCGGCCTCGCGCGGCGAACCCGCGCTCATCATCGCGACGATGGGCACGGCGGACGATGACGAGGACCGCGTGTGGTCGGTCTTCGGCCGGCCCCGTGGCCGCGTGGACTTCCGCCACTTCACCGGCGCGATCGTCGGCGAGCGCCTGCTCGCGGGGGCGGAAGTCTCCCTGGCGCCCGGTCTGGACGCGGCCGACCGCGACCTCGGCCTGAGACTGCTCAACCGCCCTCCCAGCGCCCCCTGGTGGGCGATGACCGTACAGGCGACCACCATGGAGGGCTCGCGCGGAACAACGGTTCACGAGGCCGAAGGCGAGCTGGTGCCGATCCTCGTCGACAGCCTGGGTGAGCCCGTCGTCGCTCGCTGGACGTCCGGCGACGGCCAGCAGATCTGGTACGTGATCCCTGACGGGATCGACTGGAATCAGGTGGTCGACTGGCTCGTCCAACGTGCCCTTCCCGAGCACGTCCCGGCCGCACTGCGCCGCGTCCGCTCACACCACCATGTCGACCCCGCCCTGGAGACCCCCGCAGAGACACAAGCACGCACCTCCCTCGAAGAGCTGGAGCGCCGCTACCTGGAGGACAAGACCCGCCTGAAAGACGACCTGAAGCAGGCGAGGCAGAAGGCCGAACCCGTACGGAACGGCCTGCTCTACGGCACCGGCAGCGAGCTGGAAGACGCGGTGGCCGTCGTACTGCGTGCCGCCGGCTTCACCGTCACCGACCTGGACGAGGAACTGGGAGACACCCTGTCAGCAGACCTGCTCGCCATGCTGAACGGAGCCACATGCCTGGTTGAGGTGAAGGCCGCCGCAGGGGCACCCGGGGAGAAACTGATCTCGCAGCTTCAACGCCATCTGGACAAATGGCCACACCTGCGACCCGGTCAGCCTGTCACCTGCGCTGCCTTGATCGTCAACCACCAGCACCGCCTCGACCCCGCCGAGCGCCCTGCCGAGGTGTACCAGCGCAGGGTCGTCGACGCGCTCCCCTTCCCCGTGATCGCCTCCGTCGACCTGTTCCGCTGGTGGTGCACGCAGGACTGGCCGGCCGTGCAGGCCGCCGTGCTCGGCCAGGCCCACGTAGCAGGAGAACGGGAGGAGCCCCCTGTCGAAGGGTGCGAGACCCCGGCGGTCGGTCGCAGGCAGTGGCGTCCCTGGAACAAAGGCGGGCTCGCGTAGCGGGCGCGGCCGCCACACCAGCGACGCGAATGAACTCGCCAGAGGGACAGGCGACCGCCTCGCCGGGATGAGCGTCCCCAGCCCTAAAAGCAGAGATCCCGCATCCACAGCTCCTAAGGCTCCTCACCGCTCATATCCACCCGCTCCCGGGCTCTTGCCGTCTGCCCGTGCAGAGTGCGGATCCAGGTTTCCATGAAGCCAGCTGCGCCGGTCTCGTCGCCGGGGACCTGGAAGAGGCCTGGCTCTGCCGCGAGCTGCTCCATGAGCGTCTCGTAGAGCCCGTCGAACAGCGGCTCGAGGCCGATGGCCAGGCCCTGGGCGAAGTGCGTGGGGGAGGGGCTCAGGGCGATGACGTGGTCCAGGAGGGGGGAACACACCCAGCTCGTCGATCTTCGCCCGCAGCGCGGCCAGTGCCGGGGTGTCCGGCATGAACAGGGCATGCATCACGTGCAGCCCATAGAACATTCGCAGCCCGAGCAGCACCGTCCGGGCCCGCAGCAACTGCTCATCGCTGGCCTGCTGAATCAGCCCCAGCACGTCCGCGTGCTGCTGAAGCAGTCCCCAGTCCACCGGCGGACTCTCACCGCGCTCAACCGCCCCCAGCATCTGCGCCCAGTCCTCGGCCGTCAGCCCGAACAAGGCAAAGGCGCCGAACGCCTCGGCCAGCACATCCCCGCCCACCTCCTGCGCCCCCAGACCGATCGCCGCGACCAGGTGCACCATCCCCCTGAAGTCCGGCCCGTCCGGCACGTCCGCATCGGCCTCAAGCGCCGCGCGCACCAGAGCGGGATCTGCAGACCCGCGATACGGCCGTGTCGCCAGCAGCCGGTCAGCAACCTCATACAGCGCATCGGCGGCCTCTTCACCCGCCCCCGCCGCGCCACGTGCGAGCTCCAGCAGCCGATGAGACACGGTGCCCCGCAGCACCCAGACCACAGCCTCCCGCACCGCCGTCAGCGGCGGCTCCGGCACCCGCACCGCTCCCGGCAACGCAGGCGCGCCCGCCTCGGCGAACCACTCCAGTACCGTCAGCCGACGATCCCGCCCCTGGCGAAGATGCCGCGCCAGCACCGCCGCACTCTCCACCACCACCGGATCGACCACATCCACCACCGACCCCCGACCCCGCCCGAGCCCTCGCCGCCGATGCCGCGGCAGCAGCCCCGCCCGCCGCCAGCTCTCCAACTGGCTTACCGTCACCCCCGATCCACGCGCAGCCAGTTCACGGACCACCTGCAGATCAGCCGGACTCGGCGCCCCTCGTGCCATGCCCACCATTACAACCCCGAGAGGTGCAATTTTCTGCGAACCCACGGTTCTGGCTCACTGGTCTCGGCACTACCCAGACATCCGCCAACTCCAGACAGCAGGCCCGTCCATGACCCCAGAGCACCGAAACCGCATCCGAACCAAGGCCGCCGCCGGACTCGCCACCGTCCTCCTCACCTTCCTCATCGCCAGCGCCCTCCAGCACCCCAGCCACCTGACGAACGTCCTACTCATCCTCACGGCCGCGCTCGGCGCTACCACCACTACCCTCGCCCTCGCCGCGGCCTTCGCCCCCACCACGGCCACCCGCGCAGCTGCCCGTCACACCCTCGACCTCCTGCTGCGCCTCGTACCCTGGTACACGCCCCGAGGCTGACAACACGGGTGACAGCACCACCTGGATATCTGTGCAGCGAAGCGGAACTGACATCACCACACCCGCCGAGCACTCCGCTGCGCAACCACCGTGATTTCCATGCCGGGAGGCACCAACCCCAAACCCGGATCCACCGAAAGTTTTCACCGAAGGAAACGACCGACCCCTCCCCAATCTGTAGCCAGCGGCCCGCGAACGCGGGCCAGGTCCGGGAGCGCAGCGAACGGACTCTTAAGGCTCCCTCCAGGAGCGCAGCGACGAGGGAGCCGCTGGCTCAAAGCGAAGCGGAGAGCCGGAAAGGCACTGACTCAACCTACGGATATAGCAAAATTCCTGACGGAAGGAAACACAAGGCTCGGAGCGCAGCGCAGAGCCCACTCCTCGCAACGCGAGGAGTCTCACTCCGTTACCCCGCGCGCAGCGCGGGGGTTCGCTTCCCCTCTGCGCGCAGAGCAGAGGTTCCCTGGAAGCCTGCGCAGCAGGCTTTTACCCGCGGAGCGGGTAAAAG